>DAHUXU010000527.1 GCA_027307005.1 Gemmatimonadota bacterium | reverse complement strand
GCCCGCCGCCCACCGGCCGCCGTCGTTTCGCCAGCCACAACCGTCGCCATCTCCAGCCCCCCTCGGTCGACCTGGTGCCAGTCACCCTACGGTGAACGTTCGCACCATAGAATGAGTTCCATGGGCGCTTTTCGCTAGCGGTCGATCATCGAACATCTGTTTGAAGCCGACACGACCAGCGTCCCACCGGACATCCCGCCGGCCGGACGGTGTCGACTCCCGTATGTCATCTACCATAAACCGCGGTCCCGGGTTCCCAAGAACGTCTCGAACACGCTCCTCAGGACACGTGCTGCTTGAGGAAATCCAGCGTCCGATTCCAGGAGGTTTTGGCGTCGCGCTCACTGTATACAGGCCGCGTGTCGTTGAAGAACGCATGGCCGGCATCATAATAGTGATATTCGAAGCTCCCTCCGGTTTCGCCGATCGCCGTCGCCAGCGTCTGGACCGACTCCTCACTCACCGACTTGTCCTGCTTTCCGAAGTGGCCGAGCACCGGGACGCGGAGACGCTTCGCATCGATCTTGACTGCGGGATGTATGCCGTAGAAGTCGACGACCGCGGCGATCGCTTCGGGATATTCCATCCCGGCGTGCAACGCCAGCTGGCCGCCCATGCAGAAACCGACGATGCCAACGCGCTTCGACACGACCGCCGGATTCGAGAGCAGATACTGCGCGGCGCCCTTCATGTCTTTGCCCGCTTCGGCAATGTTGAGGGCCATGAGCATCTTGCCTGCCTCGTCCGGACTCTTGGTGGTCTTTCCATGGTACAGATCCGGCGCGAGCGTCACGTAGCCTGCCTTCGCGAAGCGTTCCGCGAGATCTTTGATGTGGTCCACGAGGCCCCAATATTCCTGGACCAGGATGAGCCCGGCGCCTTTGCCTCCGGGCGGCGTCGCGAGATATCCTGTCCCGTTGCGTCCGTTCGCCTCGAACTCTACCATGTGCCCCATCGTCCGATCCTCGGGTGAAGGTTGTGCCTAACGTTCTGCTCGCCGACGCCGACGCGTTTTTCGTCGCCGTCGCCCGGTTAGTCGATCCCGAGGGCGCCGGTCGGGCGCCCCTCCTCATCGTGGGCGGCTCGGCCTTGAGCCGCGGCGTCGTCTGCTCGGCGTCCTACGAGACGAGAGCGTTCGGCGTGCGGTCGGCGATGCCGGTGTCGCAAGCCCTGCGCCTCTGTCCGCGCGCCATGTGCGTGCCGGTTCCGCGGCGCGAATGCGCGACGAAGAGCCGTCAGATTCGCTCTATCCTGCACCGATTCGCGCCGATCGTCGAGACCGCGAGCATCGATGAGTGGTACCTCGATCTCACCGGCACCGACGCGCTCTATGGCGGCGAGCCCATCGAGCACACGGCGCACCGCATCCGCGACGCGGTACGCGAGGGATCGGAACTCACCGTGTCGATCGGCGGCGGATCGAACAAGCTCGTCGCCAAGCTCGCCGTCGAAGTGGCCAAGCCCAAGCCCGACACCGGCCGCACCGGCGTGCACATCGTGCCGGCCGGCGAGGAAGCCGCATTCCTGACGCGGTTCACGTTAGGCGAGATTCCTCTGGTGGGGCCGCGGTTCCAGGAGCGCCTCAAGCGCCACGGACTGGTGACCGTGCGCGACGTGCTGGCGCACGACGAGCGGACGCTCGTCGCATGGTTAGGCAAGCGCGACGCACGCTGGCTGCGCGATCGCGTTCACGGCGTGGACCACGGGCGCGTGTCGGGCGCCGGCGAGCTCAAGAGCCTGAGCCGCGAGGACACGTTCTCGACCGACATCGGCGACGATGCATCGCTGGAGCGCGAGCTCCTGCGCCTCGTCGTGCGCGCGGCCTCCGATCTTCGCGCCGAAGGCCTCACGACACGCACCATCACCGTCAAGCTGCGCGACTACGATTTCTCGACGCGCCAGGCGAGCCGCACGCTGGACGACGGCGTGATGTCGGACCGGCCGATCCACGAGACGGCGCGGATGCTGCTCCGCCGCCTGCGCGCGACGCGGCGCTGCAAGGCCCGTCTGTTAGGCGTGTCGCTGTCCTCGCTGGCGCCCGCGCCGGCGCCCGCGCAGCTCGCCTTCTTCGAGGCGCCGGCGGGCGCGTTCGCCGAAACCGCGCGCGACCGCACGCTGGCGCACACCGTCGATGCGCTGCGCGAGCGATTCGGCGACGACGTGATCGGGCCCGGCGCCCTGGCGCACCGCGAGGCGCGCGATGCGGCGCCCAAGGCGCGTTAGGCGGCGGCCGGCGCCGTTTCGTCCGGCACCTCGTCGGTCCGCTCGAACACACCGCCCAGCCAGGCGGTGATCGCCCACACCTCGGCGGCCACGATCGCCGCGCCCACCACCGTGCCGGGCACGAGCCCCCACAACCCGACGCGCGATACCGCTACGATGGCTACGCCGCCGCCGAACACCAGCGGCAGCGCCAGGCCGAGCGTGAGCACCACCAGCGAGCCGAACATCGTCACGATCCCCTGACCCACCGCCTCGACGCCGCCCGGCCGCGACAGACCCAACCGGATCCAGCCCGGAAACAGCAACGCGCCGGCGTTCTGCACCAACACGCCGAGGGCGCTCACGGTTGGCAGAAGAATCAGGCTCGTGATGAGCAGCGCCGTCTGATCGGACCA
>DAHUXU010000122.1 GCA_027307005.1 Gemmatimonadota bacterium | reverse complement strand
ACCACGGATTGCGTGAACCGCTCGCGCTGGCCGGCGCGCGAGCCGGTCAGGACGCGAAAATCGAGGCTCACGGCGCCGCTTTCATCTCGCCGGACGCCGTGTCGTGCGGCGCGGCGCCGCCGCTCCCTCTCGCGTGGGACTTGCCTAACATACCGCGCGCCGCGAGCACCACCGCGCCCAACACGAGCAGCGCCACGATCGTGAACAGCCACACGCGCGACGCGGGCCGCCCGACCGGCTCGCCATCCACGCGCGCGCTCGATGCCGGCGTCGCCGAGGACGCCGCGGGCGCTGCCGTCTCGTAGCGGGGACGCGCCGTCGGCCCGGTGATCTCCTGGCCCGGCAGCAGGAACACCGAATGCCCAACGTTGTCGTCCGGCTCGGCGTCCGTTAGTCCGTTACCCTCGAAGCGCGCCGCGATCACGGTGATGTTGTCCGGTCCGCCGTTCTCGTTCGCGCGGTCGATGAGGTCGCGGCACACCTCCACGAGATCCGTCTGGCTCGCCACCACTTCCGCGATCTCGTCTTTCTTCACGAGGCCGGAGAGACCGTCGGTGCACAGGATCAGCGTGTCGCCGCGCCGCAGCTTCTGGTACGTCAGGTCGATCTTGACCGTCGGCTCGGGGCCTAACGCCTGCAGAATGATGTTCCGCCGCTCGCTGCGCTCCGCTTCGTCGGGCGTCAGCTCGCCCGCTTCGATCAAGCGCTGCATCAGCGACTGGTCCTTCGTGATCTGCCGCGCCACGCCGTCGCGAATGAGGTAGGCCCGGCTGTCGCCCACCTGCGCCAGAAACAGCGTGTCGCCCAACAGGCCGGCCACCGTCGCCGTCGTGCCCAACCCGCGATTCTCGGGGTGCTCGAGCGCGTACGCGAAGATGCGGTTGTTGGCCGTCTCCGCCGACGCTTTGAGGGCCGTCGCGAACGCTTCGGCGTCGGTGCGCGGGCCGTTCACCCAGCGCGCGCGGATCTCCTCGTACACCGTGGTGACCGCCATCTCGCTCGCGATCTCGCCGGCCGCCGCCCCGCCTAACCCATCGGCCACCATGAACAGCGTGCCGCGCGGCCCCACCACGTGCGTGCGCACCTCCGCCTGCAGCGACGCGTTGTCGGCCGACAGGTCGACCACGATGAAGGCGTCCTCGTTGTGCTCGCGCGTGCGGCCGACGTCGGTGCGGCCGAACACGTGGACAACGACGTCGCCGCGGGCGGCGTCTGGCTGGGACGGGACGGGAATCGTCACGAGGCGCGGGGCGGGTCTCGGAGCACGGTCACTTGCAGTATTGATTGAACATGAAGGTAATACTCTCGGCGTAGGTCGTGCCGCGCGCGTTGCGCAAGCTGCCCAATATCGCACACGCGCGCTGCCGCGGCTCGGGGGAGTTGGTCATGTCGGCGCGCTCGAGCAGGGCCTCGCTGACGTGGTAAAACGCCGTCACGCTGTCGTTGCCGGTCGGCAGCGCCTTGAGGGCGCGCGACAGGATGACGAGCGCGCGATCGGGCTCCTTGCTCTTGATCAGATCGGCCGCGCGGTTCAGGGCGGCCTTGGCGCGGGCGGCGCTGAGCGAGCCGGTGAAATCGCTGTCCGCGGCCGGCGCCGCCGACGGCCCCGAGGACGTTGCGTTAGGCGGCGACACCGCCGGCGCATTCGAGCCGGACGACGGCGGGTTGGATCCCGCCGGCGGTGCACTCGAGCCGGGCGACGGCCGCTGCACCGAGGGCGGCCGGACCGGCGGCGGCGTCACCGTCGACGAGGCCGCCGTTCTGGAGACACGCCGCTCTTTGGCCGCGTGCGACGTCTTCTGCGCCGGCGGCTCGGCGGCCGGCGCCGACGCACCCGGCTTCGCGAACTCTTGCACGGCCGGCGCGTTCGCCGAATCGGCGCCGGCGTTAGGCGCAAGGGCGACGGTGCTGTCGGCCGGTTTGGACGCGCTGTCGCGCGGCGCCGGATTCGTGCCGGCAGCCGGCATCGAGTCGCGGATCGCCACCACCGGCGCCTTGTCGGCGGCCTTCGCGCGGCTGAAATACACGTAGCCCCCGCCGCCCAGCGCGACGATGAGCAGCCCGGCCGCCGCGAGCACCATCCCGCGCCGCGATCCGCTCCCCGCCGCCTGCGGCCGCGTCGCCGAAGCGGCCAGCGCCGGCGCCGCCGTCGGCGTCGTGTTAGGCATCGCCGGCGCCCGCGTCCCCGGGCCCGCCGCGTTCCGCACCGTCGTCGATGGCATCGCGCCGCCGGCCGTCGCCGCCACCGGCGGCCGGCCGACCAGCGTCGCCCCCGCCGGCATCGCGCTCACCGCGCGCGTCAGATCCGATGAGAAATCGGTCGCGTGCTGGTACCGGTCATCCGCCTTCCGCTGGAGCGCGCGATCCAGCACCGCCTGGATCGGCGCCGGCCACGACGCATCCGGCCGCATCTCGGCCAGCGTCCGCGGCCGGTCCGTTAGGCGCATGATCATCGACTCTTGCAGCGTCGAGCTCGGGAAGGGCAGCGTCCCCGTCAACATGTGGAAGGTCACGAGCGCCAGCGTGTAGATGTCGCTCCGCGCGTCCAACGCGTCGCCCGACAGCTGCTCCGGCGACATGTACTCCGGCGTCCCGACCACCAGACCCGTCTTCGTCACCTTCTGCGCGTCGCCGCCGGCCGCTTTCGCGATGCCGAAGTCCACCACTTTCACCAGGTCCGAGCCGTCGCGCTGCTTCGCGATCATGATGTTGTCGGGCTTGAGGTCGCGGTGCACGATGCCGATCTCATGCGCCGCATCCAGCCCCTCGGCAACCTGCCGTGTGATGTTCGCCGCGCGGTCCGCCGGAAGCGCGCCCGTCTTCTCCATCACCTTCGTCAGCGACTCGCCCTCGACGTACTCCATGGCGAGATAGATCAACCCGTCGGGCGTCTCGCCGAAGTCGTAGATCGCCGCCACGTTGGTGTTCGTGATGCGGCTCGCGTTCGCCGCCTCGCGATTGAACCGGCCGATCGCGTCCGGGTCCTGCGACATGGATGGATTCATCACCTTGATGGCGCTCTTGCGCCCCATCTTGATGTGTTCCGCCAGATACACCTGGCCCATGCCGCCTTCGCCTAACTTGCGCAGAACGTGATAGCGGTCGACGATGACCGAACCCTCGAGCCCGCCGCCCGCCGGCACGCGCAGCGTGCTCCCGTCGCGCGGACAGAACATCACATCCAGCTCGTATTCCGACCCGCACTGCGGGCACAGTTTCTGAGCGCTCACAGGCTCTCCACGCACAGCACCTGATCGCCGACCAGCAGGCGCTGTCCCGGCTCGAGGCGCCGCTCGCCGCGCACCGCGACCGCGATCCCGTTCCGGCTCCCCAGGTCGCGAATCACCAACGCACCGTCCTGATCCTCGAGCTCGGCGTGTCTGCCACTCATGGTCTGGTCGTACGGAAAGGTCCAGTCGCCGGTGTCACGGCCCAGCACCATCTTCTGGCCCGCCGCCAGGTAATGAATGTCGCGGACGCTCCGGTCCCCGCGCAGTTGTGCGACCAACGCGACATCGGGTCCGGGCGTGAGCGACGCCATGTGGCACGTGCCGTCCGGCTCGCGCGACGACGCCGCCGGCGGCGATCCCACCCGCCGCACGCGGAAAATCTGCGAGCCGATGAGGAGCGTTTCGTCTTCGCCTCACGTGCACGGCGTCTCGATGAACGCCCACGTCCGGTTGGTCGACCCCAGGTCGCGCACGATGAGCGCGCCGTCGCGCACCATGAACTGCGCGTGGAGCGGCGACAGAAACAGATCGTCGGCGAACGTGATGTCGCATGATCCCCGCCCAACGGACACTTCCGTGCGTGTGATCGGCACCGCCTGCTTCACCTCGCCGCGTGCATCCAGCACGGACAGCCTCGGCCCCGCCACCTCGCGACGCTTGGCCGAGAAGAGCAGGGTGCGCGACTCCGGCTCCTCGCCGGCCGGCGGGGCGACGAGCGGCGTCCCGCACGCGCTGCAGAACGTGTCCGCCTCGAGCACCGCCGCGCCGCACGACGCGCACGATTTCGCCGCCGAGAGCACTGAATCGGAACGCCGGCCGCAGTGAGCGCAATACGGCAGCGACGGATTGACCGGATTCCCACACCATCCGCACGTGCCCGTGCGCGTCGCGCCCGACATGTTGACGCGCGTCGGCGGCACGATGGCGATGGCGGCCTCGGCACCAGAGCTTCGCGTGCTGCCGGGAGAGGACCGCCGGCGCTTCGTCTTGCCGCTCGGGGATTTCGGTTTGGCGGATGCGGTTGTCGGGGGCACTTGGGCGGCTGCCGTCGGACCGACCGGCTTACCGCAATCGATGCAGAAGCGGGAGTCGTCGGTGTTCGGCCGCCCGCAGAAGGCGCAAGAAATCACGCGTAATATCCTCCGGGCTGTGCCCCCGTAAGACGCCCCACTCAGCCTTAAGGTCAATAGAACATAAGAGTCAACAAGAACTTAGGAAATAGTGGCGACAGGGAAACCGGGCGGCTGGCGAAAGGCCTCCCACTCTTTTGTCCCTGGCGCCCACCGTTACCTTCCACTGCCATGAAACCCTGCCGTCTCGCGGCGTTGCTCGTGCTCTCGGCCTGCGCGCACAAAAGCACCGCGGTCGCCGGCGCTCCGACTCCTTCGACACCCGCGGCAACCCGGCCGTCTGCCGCCGCCCTCAATCTTCCGCCGATCCCGCTCGCGACCGGTCCGTTGCAGATCCGTGTCGTGTATCCGAGCCCGAATCAGCTGATTCAGTCGCGCGACTCGAATTTCATTTTCGGCTCGGTGGGGAACGGACACGCGCTGCTGACCATCGACGGGGCGCCGGTGCAGGTCTATCCCAACGGCAG
>DAHUXU010000117.1 GCA_027307005.1 Gemmatimonadota bacterium | reverse complement strand
CATCGGCGACGAGAAGTTCCGCGGCGTCGACGCGCCGAGCGATCCGGCGGTGTACGCGCCGATCGCGCAGGCGCCGCTGCAGCAGGCGACGATTCTCGTGCGCGCTGCGCACGGCGATCCAATGGCGCTGGCGCCGGACATTCGAGCGGCGTTGCGCGAGCTCGATCCGCAAGTCGCCCTGTTCGGCGTCGAACCGCTTGCGTTGAGCCTCCGGTCGAGCATCGCCAAGCCGCGATTCGACGCCGTGCTGTTGGCGGCGTTCGGCGGTGTGGCCATTCTGCTCGCCGTGATCGGCGTCTATGGCGTATTGAGTTACACGGTGACGGAGCGTATGCCGGAGTTGGGCGTCCGAATGGCGCTGGGGGCGAACCGATGGAGTGTGATACGCCTGGTGGCCGGGATGGGCATCGGGCTGGCCGCACTCGGCGTAGCGTTAGGCTTGGGCGCGGCCTACGCGGGATCCCGCCTCCTGCGCTCGATGGTGTTCGGGGTGACTACGACGGACCCGGTCACGTTCGTCGGCGTCATCCTGATCGTGATGCTGACGGCGGTGGCGGCGAGCCTGGGGCCCGCGTTGCGCGCCACGCGCGCCGACCCGATGCAGGCGCTGCGCGCCGAATCGTAGACACCGCCGTACCCGCGGAACGAGCGATGGCCCGGCGCCCATGACACCCGGGCGTCGGGCGCATACCTTTGCCGCATGACCACCACTCCCCTGCTCGCCGAGCTCTCGTGGCGCGGCCTGTTGTACCAGCACACGGAGGGACTCGACGCCGCGTTGTCGGCCGGCCTCGTCGCCTACTGCGGATTCGATCCGACCGCGCCGAGCTTGCACGTCGGGAGTCTCGTGCCGGTGATGGGGCTCGTGCATCTGCAGCGGACGGGACACGTGCCGATCGCGCTGGTGGGCGGCGGGACGGGGATGATCGGCGACCCGAGCGGCAAGAGCACGGAGCGGCAGCTGCAGACGCGCGAGACGATCGAGGCGAACAGCCGCGCGATCGGGGCGCAGCTGGCGCGGTTCCTGGATTTTTCGGGCCCGGCAGCCGCGATCATGGGCGACAACGCCGAGTGGCTGCTTCCGTTAGGCGCGGTCGAAATGCTGCGCGATATCGGCAAGCACTTCACCGTGAACTACATGCTGGCCAAGGAATCGGTGAAGGCGCGGCTGGAGGGCGGCATCTCGTTCACCGAATTCAGCTACATGCTCCTGCAGGCGTACGACTATCTCCAGCTGCACCAGCGGCATGGGGCGACGCTGCAGATCGGCGGCAGCGACCAGTGGGGCAACATCACCGCCGGCATCGAGCTCATTCGCCGCGTCACCGGCCACGAATCGCATGCGCTGACGCTGCCGTTAGTCACGACCGCGGGCGGCACGAAGTTCGGCAAGACCGAAGCGGGCGCGGTCTATCTCGATCCGGCGATGACGTCGCCGTACACGTTCTATCAGTTCTGGATCAACGCCGATGACCGCGACGTGTCGCGCTGGCTCCGCTTCTTCACGCTGCTCGATCGCGCGACCATCGAAGCGCTCGATCACGAGACGCGGGAGCATCCCGAGCGCCGTGCGGCCCAGCGAACCCTGGCCGAGGACATGACGTCGCGCGTGCACGGGGACGAGGCGCTGCGGACCGCGGGCGAGGTGTCGGCGCTGCTGTTCGGCGGCAGCGATCCCTCGGGCCTGTCGGTGCAGGCGCTGGATGCACTCGCGGCGGAAATTCCCTTTGCGCGCGCGAGGTGGACGCGCGCGGACGCGTCGGCCGACGGCCGTTCGTTCGGCCTGCAGGAGGCGCTCGTGGCGGCGGGGCTCGCGTCGTCCAAGAGCGATGCGCGGCGGACGATCCAGCAGGGCGGCGTGAGCGTGAACGGCGTGCGCGCATCGGGCGACGCGCCGGTGGTGCCGGCGCAGTGCCTGCACGGGTCCTACGTGCTGCTCAAGAAGGGCGCGCGAAACTACGCGCTGCTTCGCATGCAAGACTGACCGCGCTCACGGATACGCGAGCAGCGTCAGGCGCCGGATCTGCGGCGCGTCGTCGGCGCCCGCGGGCGCGATCGTGCCGTCCTCGTGCACGCGATCCCATCCGCTGCGCGCAATGAAGTAGAAGGTGTCGCCGACGATCACGCCGTGCGTCGGGTCGCTGACCGCCGGCTTGGCACGCTCGAGCACCTGGGCATCCAACACCCGCGTCATCGCCGTGTCCATGAGGGCGCGCACGACGCGGTTGGGCGTGGTGCCGTTCTGCACCGCGAGGAGCGTATTGCCCACGCGATACAATCCGTCCGTGCCGACGAGCGCCACGTTTCCCGGATGTCCGAGCCAGCTGACGCCGTGCGTCGAGAGGTCGATCACCGCGATGCCGCGCGCGTAGTCGGCGACGAACAGGCGCTTCTCACCGGCCGAGAGCGCCGGCGTCTGGGGCGACGTGAAGGTGCCGGGCGGGACGAGCACCGCCAGCGCGTGCGCGCCCGGCGTCGCCGCGTACACCGCGCCCGAGACGGCATCGGAGACGTACACGGTGCCGTCGGCGCCGACGGTCATGTCGCCTAACACGTGGGCCCGGCGCGGGTCGGGCGGATCGAGACGTGCCCGCAGCACACCGGTGGCCAGATCATACGCCAGCAGCGCGGAGCGGCCGGAGTCGGCGGAGACGTATCCCTGTGCGGCGGGCGTCGCCGCGGTCGTAGCCCACAGGAGCTGGCGTGCGGCATCGACGTGCAGCGCGAAGATTCCCCACGTCGAATCGCTGCCCGCGCGGGTGAAATCCGATGCGCCGCCGGCGCTGTCGACCGCGATGATCTTGCGCCGATGCACGCTCGAGACGAGGAATCGGCGCCTAACGGAATCGTACGCGATGTCTTCGGCAACGAGGTCGGCGTCGGCGAGGGTGAAGGCGACGGCGCCGCGCGTCACCGGCTCGAGGTTGGCCGCGACGCGCTGCATCACCCGCGGGTATCCGGGCAGCGATCGAACCGACGCCAGGTCGGCGTCGCGTTCTGCATCCTGAAACAGGCCCATGTCGGCGAACGTCTGCAGCCACTCGAGCGCTCGCTCGCCGTTGCCGAGGCGCGCCTCGGCGACGGCCAGA
>DAHUXU010000112.1 GCA_027307005.1 Gemmatimonadota bacterium | reverse complement strand
TTCCTGAGGTGTGAGCGTGACGCCCTGCAACCCGGCCGCGGCCACGACCGACGTCCGTTGGGCGGCGGCCGTCGCGTGTGCATCGGCCCCACGCTGGACCGTCACGGACAGCGAGTCGATGAACGCGCGGAGCTGGTTCTGCGCCGAATCGAGCGCGGCCGGCCGATACTCGAGAATCGGTTTCACCGACTGCGCGAGCTCGTCGCGTTCCTGCACCAACGCGCTGGGGGACTTCGGGACGACGAACGCGAACGGCGCGATCACGTTCTCGGTGGCCACCGATCCCACCTCGAAGATCGGCGAATCGATGGCCGGCGCATTCGGGAACAGCAGGTACGTCACCACGGCCAGCGAGACCAGCAGCGAGATGCGCAGGCCGTGGTATCCGAGGCGCGCCCGCGTCGAGGATAGCGGGGCGCCCGCGCCGGCGGCGTTGCGCTCGATCGGCAGGCGAATCGCCATCCGTTAGTCAGTCCCCGCGTCCCGGGCGTACGCCCGGATGATGTCGCGCACCAGGCGGTGCCGGATCACATCGGCATCGGTCAGATAATGGAACCCGATGCCATCGATGCCCTTGAGGATGCGCTCGATCTCGATCAGCCCCGACTGCTCGCGCGCCGGCAGGTCGATCTGGGTCTTGTCGCCGGTGATCACCGCCTTCGAGTTCACGCCTAACCGCGTCAGAAACATCTTCATCTGGGCGCTGGTGGCGTTCTGCGACTCGTCGAGGATCACGAACGCGTCCGCCAGCGTGCGCCCGCGCATGTACGCGAGCGGCGCGATCTCGATCACGCGCGTCTCGATCGCCTTCATGATGCGCTCGGGCGGCATCATGTCGTCGAGTGCGTCGTAGAGCGGGCGCAGGTACGGATCCACCTTGGCCTGCAGGTCGCCGGGCAGGAAGCCCAGGCTCTCGCCCGCCTCGACCGCCGGACGCGCGAGCACGATGCGGCGCACGCGCTTCCGCGCCAGCGCTTCCACCGCCATGGCCACCGCGAGATACGTCTTGCCGGTGCCCGCCGGACCGATTCCGACGACGATGTCGTTCTCGGCGATGAGGCTGAGATAGGCCGCCTGGCCCGGCGTCTTCGGCTGGATGATGCGCCTGACGCCCGGCAGCACGATGCGGGTCTCGTCCGTCGTGCCCGCGCCGTTGCCGTTGCCGTCGGCCGGCGGCTCTTCGCCTAACCGGAGCACGTCGTCGGGAGCGAGCGGCAGCAGCTGGCGCGCGGCGTCGAGCATGCGTTGGGCGATCGTCGTCGCGCGCTCGACGCTCGCCGGAGGACCGCTCAGCGTGAGCGCCTCGCCCCTGAGCGATACTTTCGCGCCCGTCATCCGCGACAGCTGGATGAGGTTGCCATCGTTCACGCCGGCCAGCGTCAGCAGGTCCGCGCCTTCCGTGCTCAGGCGATGGGTGATCGTCTCCTCGCTCACGCCCATCACTCCTCGCCGGCGCCGTTCGCGATGCGCACGTGCAGCGTGCGCAGGTCGGCCTCCGGCACCGGACTCGGCGCGCCCTCGAACAGCGCGCTCGCCGTCGTCGTCTTCGGGAATGCGATCACGTCCCGCAGCGACCCCGCGCCCGCGAGCAGCATCGCGATGCGGTCGACGCCCATCGCGATGCCCCCGTGCGGCGGCGCGCCCGAGCGAAGACCCTCGAGCAGGAACCCGAACCGCCGCTGCGCCGTCTCCTCGTCGATGCCGATGTGCGAGAACACCCGCCGCTGCATCTCCGGATCGTGGATGCGGATGCTGCCGCAGCCCAGCTCCATCCCGTTGAGCACGACGTCGTACGCCTGCGCCCGCGCGCGCAGCGGATCCGTATCGAGCAGGGGCGCATCATCGGGGTGCGGCGCGGTGAACGGATGATGCGTCGGGCCTAACGCACCGGTCGCCGGGTCGCACCCGAACATCGGGAAGTCCGTCACCCAGAGAAAGCGCAGCACGCCGTCGGGGACGATGCCTAACAGGCGCGCCGTCTCCTGGCGCACGCGGTCGAGCGCCGCACTCGTGACCCGGTCCGCGCCCGCCGCGAACAGGGCGAGATCCCCACCGGCCAGCGCCAGCCGCTCGCGCGCCCCGGCGTCGAGGAACTTGGCCGGTGGACCCGAAAGCTCGCTGCCCTCGCGCTTGAGCCGCAGCAGGCCGCCGGCGCCCGCCCCCTTCGCCAGCGTCTCGAGCTCGTCCACCTGCTTGCGAGACAGGGACGCGCCCTTCGGCACCCGTATTCCCCGGACGCGGCCGCCGGTCGCGATCGCCGAGCGCGCAATGCCGAGTTCGGTGGCGGCAAAGATGGCGGTCGCATCGAACAGCTCGAGCCCGTAGCGCAGGTCCGGCCGGTCGCTGCCGTAGCGCTCCATCGCATCGGCGTACGTCAGGTGCTCGAACGGCGCCACGATCGCATGGCCGCCCTCCCGCCACAGCTCGACGAACAGTCCTTCTGTTAGGCGGACGATGTCCGCTTGCTGGACGAACGAGGCCTCGATGTCGATCTGCGTGAACTCGGGCTGCCGTTCGGCGCGCAGATCCTCGTCCCGGAAGCACCGCGCGATCTGGAAGTACCGGTCGAACCCCGACACCATGAGCAGCTGCTTGTAGAGCTGCGGCGACTGCGGCAGCGCGTAGAACTCGCCCTTGTGCAGCCGGCTCGGCACGATGTAGTCGCGCGCGCCTTCCGGCGTCGGCTTGGTGAGAATCGGCGTCTCGATCTCGAGGTAGCCTTCGCCCGCGAGATAGCGGCGGGCCGTCTGCATCAACCGGTGCCGGAGGATGATGTTCCGCTGAAGCTCGGGCCGGCGCAGATCGAGATAGCGATGGCGCAGCCGCTGTTCCTCGGACGGCAGCGCTTCGCCCTTGGCGCGCCCAACGGGAATCGCGGGCGTGACCGCCGGTCCAACGACGCGCACGCTGCGCGCCCTGACCTCGATCTCTCCGGTCGCCATGTCGCGGTTCTCGCCCGTCGGCGGCCGGCGCACGACTTCTCCTTCGACGAGCACGACGCTCTCCTTGCCCACCGCGGCCGCGGCGTCGCGGACCGCCTCGCCCACAAGCGCCGGATCGACCGACACCTGGACGATGCCGTCGCGGTCGCGGAGGTCGAGAAACACGAGTCCGCCCAGATTGCGTTTACCGTGGACCCATCCGCCTAACCGGACGTCCGTGCCGGCGTCGGCGGCGCGAAGCGAGCCGCAGCGGCGGCTCCGGAGTGTCGTTGCCTCGGTGGAATTGGTTGTCATTCGGCTCGTACGGGTCGTCGGACGGTGGATGTGACCGGGCGCCCCATGCCACGCCGCGCCGCCCCGGGTGCGGGCGGCAGTCGACGCGGGGCTCTCACGCCACCTCCAAATCTCGAATCAGTCGGAGGAATTCCGGCGCCGACTGCGCGGCCACGAGGCTCGCGCGCAACGACTCGCGGCGCAGCAGTCGCGAGATGCGGCTCAGCGCTTTCACGTGCGCGCCGGCCGCGCTCTCTGGACCAACCAGCAAAAAGAACAGTTGCACCGGCTTGCCATCCAGCGCGTCGAAGTCGATCGGTTCGTGCGCGACACCCGCTGCAAGCACGAGTTGGTCGACGTGGGGTGTCTTTCCGTGAGGAATCGCGACGCCGTCGCCGATGCCGGTGGACAGCACGGCTTCACGCTCGCGCACCGACGCGAGGATCCACTCCGGATCCACGCGCTCCCCGCCCCGACCCGTGGACGGCGCCACGAGCGCGACGAGCTCGCGCAGCACATCGCCTTTCGTGCGACTCGCCAGCGGCACTTTGACGCGGTCCGCCGACAGCAGCTCGGAAAGCAACACCTGTGCTCCGTCACTTGGGGGTGAATCTGAAAGACTAACCACGCCGGCTACCTCACGGAAGCGTCTGCCACATTTCAGGCATCTGTTTGGGCCTGTTGAATTTAACGCCCGTAGAGGCCTGCGGCTATGCATGAGGAGACGTGCACTGCGATAGCGGCAGCCTCGTCGCACGTCCATGCTGTTTTGTTGTTTTCAAAAAGCAACGGGCCGATGCTCACCAGGCTCGATGGACCCGGCGCCGAGCAGCCGAGCGATCCGTGCTGGTATCCGAGCTGTCATCAGTTCAATCCGTGTCTTCAGAGCGAGGAAGCCCACACTACATTTCACCCGTGCCCCAATCCCTCAATCTGCTCGACCTCACGCCCGCCGATGCCCTTGCCGCCCTCACGCGGTTCTTCGCAGAGCGCGGCGAGCCGGCCTATCGCGCCCGCCAGGTGCTCCGCCGCCTGTGGCAGACGCCCGCGGCGTCGTTCGCCGAGATCAGCGAGCTGCCGGCCGCGATGCGCACGACGTTAGGCGAACGCTTCGCGCTCCCCAGGCTCGAGCTCCTCGCGCGGCAGCGCTCGACCGATGGAACGCAGAAGTTCCTGTTCGGCCTGCCGGACGGCCAGGCGATCGAGACCGTCGCCATCCCCGACGATGACCGCGTCACGCTCTGCATCTCGTCGCAGGCTGGGTGTGCGCTCCAGTGCGCGTTCTGCGCCACCGGTCGCATGGGATTCGTGCGCAACCTTGCAACGTGGGAGATCGCGGCGCAGGTGCGCGAGATGCGGCTCATCGACGACCCCGTCCGCGTGACGAACGTCGTCTTCATGGGCATGGGCGAGCCGCTCATGAACTGGAAGGCCGTCGACGCCGCCCTGACGATCCTCAACGCCCCCGAGGCGTTGGGCATCGGCGCCCGTCACATCACGGTGTCCACGGTCGGCGTCCTGCCGGGCATCGTCGCGCTCGCCAAACGGCCCGAGCAGTTCCGGCTCGCGCTCTCGATTCACGCGCCGTCGGACGCGCTCCGGCGCGAGCTCATGCCGATCAACACCAAATCTCCGCTCGCCGACGTCATCGCCGCCGCACGGTCGTTCGACCGGCGCGTCACGTTCGAGTACGTGATGTTAGGCGGCGTGAACGATACCGGCGCCCACGCGCTCGAGCTGGCGCGGCTCGCCAAGGGCTGCCGCGCGTTCGTCAATCTCATCCCGTTGCACGAGGGCGGCGGCGCGGAGTTTCGTGCGACGTCGCCGCGCGACATCGCGCGCTTCGCGCGCGCCATCCGCGGCGCGGGCGTCGAGGTGGCCATTCGCAAGAGTCGCGGCACGGACATCGCCGCGGCCTGCGGTCAGCTACGGGTGGAACGGCTCGGCCGGCGGACGCCACGCCGCGCCGACGAGCACGGTCACGTCCACGTCGTGTGAGCTGTCGCGGCGCGCGAGCGTTTGGGCCTCGCCCATCGCCCGCGCCACCGATGCGGCCCAGTCCGCGTGCCCCTATCGGTCGAGCACCAGCGTGGTGTCGCGCCGGGCGCCGCCGGCGTTGCCGGACTCTACCACATCGAATCCGCGATCGCGAAGATACAGCGTCGCGCGCCGGGCGAGGCCGATGACGTGCGACGCGTTGAGGACCTCGACGCGCACGCGCACACCGGCGGGGGCCCGGCCGGTCTGACTGCCTAACGCAACCACGACGCCGCCGCGCGCCGGCGGCTTCCGCGTCGCCACCACCGCGCCGCCGATCAGCGCGCCCAGCAGCACGAGCGCGACCAGGATGCGAATCGCCCAGCGTTCGATCATCGGACCGAGTTCCATAACGCCACCGCCGTCGGGTACAGCTCGTGTCCTTCCCGCAACGACCAGTCGAGGCGATGCCGGACGACCTGCCGGAACGTGCCGTCGAAATCGACCGGCACCTGCGCCGCGAGATACGCCCGGTCGGCGCGCGAGAACGCGCGGCCGGGCTCGAGATAGTCGGCCATGTACAGCGCGCGCCCCGTCTGCCCCCAGGCGTCGGATCCGATCGTGTGCCACCGGATCGCTTCGATCACATCGCGCCGCGACTCGCCGTCGTGCGCGAGGCGGTTGGCTGCCGCCGGTCCGTGCAGCAGCCCGACCGGCAGCGTGCCGTCCCGGGCCCACGCGCGGAGCTCGGCCTCGCCCGCGTCGCGCATCGCATCGTGCCACATGCCGGCGTCGCGCCAGGCCCGGCACGCCTCCTCCGTTAGGCCAAGGGCGTGCGCCCAACGGATGAGCAGCGCGGTCACGCGCGCGATGTGCTCGCGCCGCGCCGCCGTCACCTGCGCCCACCCCGGCAGCTCAATCGAAGCCGCGTCGCACATACGGCTCGAGGACGGCGTGGTTCCGGATGCTGGTGCGCGCGACGTAGTTCCACCCCTTGAGCTCCGCCCCGCGTCCGATCGACGCATCGACGATGCGCGTGTACGGGCCGATCACGCACTCGCTGCCGATCTCGGTCTGTCCCTCGAGCACCGCGCCCGGATAGAT
>DAHUXU010000110.1 GCA_027307005.1 Gemmatimonadota bacterium | reverse complement strand
GGAGATCGCGCGCGGCCTCGACGTGTTCAAGCTCACGCCGACCGCCGATCTGACGCAGAACGAGATCGACGCCGCGAAACTGGTGCACTTCGACCTGCTGAATCCGCAGGACCAACCGAAGATCGTGTGGCCCGCAGCCTTCCCGGTCGCGCTCGCATACGTCGATCAGTTGAAGCGCGACAACGGGCTGCCTGCCGACCGGTTGACGTCGATCGAAAACGCACTCGAGGCGGCGCGGTCGTCGAGCGGCGCCAAGCGAGCTGCGACACTTAAGAAACTTGGGGCAGTGCTGACGCACGACGCACAGAGCGCCAGCGACACCAAGCGGGTCAAGCTGCTCGAAGGCGTGGTGAAGGGGCTGGAGAAATAGAAGAGAAGCGGCACGGGTCCGGCAAACCGCGAGGCGGGCGTGTCCAAACGCGCCCGCCTCGTTTCTTTGTTTACAAAAGTTCGACGGCTACGTCCTAGAGCGGATTGCGGCAGGGTATTTGATCGCAGCTACTGTCATGAGCGGCTGGTATCTACGCTGATGAAGACGCGGACAAAGCACGGACACGACGGACAGAGCAACAAGAAAAAGACTCTTGGTTATTGTCGTGCCGTGTCCCTTGTGTCCGTGCTTTGTCCGTGTCTCTATGAGCGTAGATGTCCGCCGCGTGTGTTTTGTAAAAAAAGCAAGCGCTGTTGGTTGCCCGCAGCAATTCCGAGCGTCGCTGCCGGCCTCACCCGGTGCACTCATCATTTCGGACGCGATCCAGTAGTGTGGCCTCAGTCTTCGACCTCGAGGTGGCCCCGCATGCCGAGCGCCGCGTGCGGATCGCACTGGAAGTAGTAGTGGCCCCTGGGCAACGTGACCTTGACATCGTACGTCTGTCCCGCGAGCTGCAGCATGTCGCTCACCGGCGGCAGCCCTTGCACGCCCGGATTCGAGTCGGGCAGGAAGTCGATGTTGTGCACGCCTAACGACAACGTGAAGCGGATCACGTCGCCGCGGTGGGCTTCGATCTCGCTCGGCTCGAACCGGCTCCCCTTGTCGTCGGCGATCAGCTGCACCGTGATCACACGACGGCCCGGGTCGGGGGTTTGCGGGCCGGCCGCGGCCGGCGCCGCCGGTGTGGCAGCGGCCGGCGACGCCTGAGCGGATTCATCGGACGCCGGCGTCTTGCCGCCGCAGGCAGCGGTCGCCAGGAGCGCGGCCAATACCGCAGCGGCAGCGAAGGTATTCTTGCGTGCAATCGCATTTGACATGGTGGAGTTCTCTCGCAAGGGATGGATGGTGGGACGGGTGATCAGAAGTCTTTCCGCCGGAAGAGCCGCGCGCCTAACAGAGCGGGGCCGGCCGCCCACGCGGCGAGCGACACGGCCGCGATGGCCGTGCCGGCCGTGGCGCTGAACAGGCGCGTGAAGGATGCGCCCGTGTAGCCCATGAGCGCCGAGATGTCGAGGTGCATGAGCATGACCACGCGCGCGAGGTCGATCGGATTGGCGAGCGTCGCCACGAGCAACGGGCGCTCGAGCGGCGCGCCGGCCAGTGCGGTCGCGGCCACGAGGAGGACCGCGTCGTACGCCAGCGCCGCGCACGCCCACACGCCTAACGCAATGCCGAAGGCGCGGAGCCGGTCGTCGGTGCGCAGCGCGAGCGCCACGCCCGTGCCGGCGAACACGAGCGTGAGGGCCACCCCCGCTCCGACCAGCAACACCGCGTCGCCCCCGACGCCCGCGCCGCCGCGCAGCGCGAACGGCATCCCGATGCCCAACACGATGCCCGCCGACAACAACACCGCCATCGCGGCGTAGGTCCCGGCAAACATCGCGTCCCGCCCAACGGGCTGCGCCAGCAGCAGCTCGACGAATTCGCGCGCACGGTGCACGTAGATCGTCGCGAACACGATCGCCGCCAGCGGCACCGTGAACAGCACGATGCTCGTCAGGCTGACGAGCGCCCGCGTCGGGTCGCCGCCAAAGCGGAGCAGCAGCTCCGTCGCGAGGAGAAAGAAGATGGCATAGCCGAAGAGCCAACGGCTCCGCAGCACGTCGAGCAGCTGAAACGCGGCGATCTTCGCGGCTACGCGCATACGACCTCCTTGTTCATCATCGACGCAATGGCGCGCTCGAGGTGCGGTTGTCCGGTGAACACGCGCAGCTTCTGCACGGAGCCGGCGTATCCCACGCGGCCCGCGCGCAGGAACACGATGTCGTCGGCGAGCTCGTCCAACTCGCTCATCACGTGCGACGTGACGAGCACCGTTTTGCCTTCGCTGCGCTCGCTCAGGATCTTGTCCTTGAGCACCGCATTCGCCGCGGGATCGAGCCCCGCGCTCGGTTCGTCGAGCACGACGACGCGCGGTGCGAACAGGAATGCCAGCGCGACGGCGAGCTTCTGCCGCGTGCCGCCCGACAACGCGCGGACGCGCGTATCGAGGTGCGGGGCGATCGCGAGCCGCTCGAACAATTCCCAGTCGATGACCGCCGACTCGCCCCGCAGTCCGAGCAGAATCTTCGTCACCTCGCGCGCGGTGAGGTGCTCGGGGAAGCGGCTCGTCTGCGACGCGTATCCGATGGCAGCGCGATAGGCCGGATCATCTCCGACGCGCACGCCGTCGACGCGGATTTCTCCGCCGTCCGGCCGCACGAGGCCCAACAGGCACTTGATGAGCGTCGTCTTGCCGGCTCCGTTAGACCCGACCACCGCCGTCACGCGACCCGGTCGAACGCACAGGTCCACGCCGCGCAGCACATCGCGCGCGCCAAAGGATTTCATGAGCGCTCTGAACTCGATCATATCGCTTAGCGGATGGGGGTGAGCGCCGGCGTGTCGTCGACCACAGACGACGGCGTCAGAGAAGGCACCGCCCGTTCGACGCCATCGAGCAGCATGACGAAGGAGCTGCGCAGCAGCACCAGCGTGGGCGGGTTCTGCGCGACGATGAGTGAGAACAAGCGCACGGGGTGGAACGGCGCGTCGCCCACGCCGTTGCGATCCAGGTCGTAGCCCCGATAGTCGTCCCAGTAGTTGCCGGCAAAACGCGTCGTGGTTTCGCCGCCGCGCATGCCGACATCGAAGGTGTTGTCGAAGAAATTGTTGCGCTCGAAGCGCGCATCGTCCGTGCTCGAGAGGAGGCGCACGGCCCATCCGTTGGACCGGAACGTGTTGTGCGACGCGACCAGACGGTTGGCGCCGTCTGCCGACAACCCGACGGTGTTGTGCGCGAACTCGTTGTCTTCCACGCGGCTGTCGTCGATTTCCTTGAGGAGCAGCCCGTACGCCGCATCGCCCCAGTTCGACACGAAGCGATTGCCCGCCATGAGCACGCGATGCGTGTACATCACCGCGACGCCGGCGTGATTGTATCGGAAGGTGTTGCCGAGATACTGGCAGTCGTCGGAATACATGAAGTGCAGGCCGTAGCGCAGATTGTGCTCGCTCGTGTTCCCGCGCACGATGGTGTGGGTGACGAACTCGAAGTAGATGCCGTCGCGCTGGCCGCTCACGTGATTGTCGGCGATGAGCGCGTCGCGCGCGGCCCACAAATGGATGCCGTTGCCGGAGCTCGTTTCATCGCGCGCGGCGCCGCGAATGTCGTTGTGGATCACGCGGCAGCCGACCGACTTCGCGAGGTAGATCCCGAAGAACGCGCGCTCGATGCGGTTGTCTTCGATGCGGCAGTTGCGGACGGCGAGGACGCGCACGGCGGCGAGGTCGCTGGTGTAGCTCACGCCCACGTCGCGGAAGTGCAGATGTCGAATGGTGACATCGTCGGCGGCAACGGTGAGAATCGCGTGCGCGGATTCGCCGTCGAGGATGGCGTCGCCGACGCCTTCGATGATGAGCGGCTTGTCGATCGTGACCAGCGGCTCGCGGTACGTGCCGGCGCGCACGACGATCCGGTCGCCGGCGGACGCGCGCGCCACCGCTTCGCCTAACGTCGCCAGCGCGGTGCCCGGCGCCACCACCAGGGTGTGCGACGCCTGGCCCAGCGCCGGCTGCGGCGCGCCGGCGCACATCGCGAACAGAACGGCGCGTGTGACCACGGGCAGTGCGCGCATCACGCGGCGCTCGAAGGCGCGGACACCCGATGGCGCGACACGACCAATGCCACCGCGCCGGCGAGCAGCGCCGCCACGGCCAGCCACGTCCCGGCCGCGGGCCACGACGAGGCGGTGAAATTCAACAGCTGCTTGGTGCCGATCAGCGGGGGCTGGTACACCATGCCGGGCATCTTGATGATCGCATGCTGGGCATCGAGGTCGTGGCCGAAGGCGTAGGACCAACGGTACAGGTCGGCGAGACCGGCGGCCCCGACGAGCACCACGGCGCCGAGCCAGGCCGCGACCAGGCGCCTGCTGCCTAACGCAGCCGCGATCAGCGCCAGAACGGCGAGCCCGCCCAGGAGCCACGGCAGGACGCGGAGCTCCGGCAAGGCGCCGGGATCGATCGGCCGCATCCCGATGTAATGATTCAGCTCGTTGATGTTCCCAAGGTCCTGCGGCGTGGCGCCGGCAATCGTGCCGGCGTTGATCTGCAACCCCAGCCCCTCCGGGTACTGCGGCGCCGTCAGCGCAATGCGCCAGAGCGGGAGGCGGAGCGACGCCGCGAGCAGCACGCCCGCGATCACGACCAGACAGCGCGAGAAGCGCGACATCATTGATGCCCCCCGGCGGCCGCGACTCCCGTCGCCCTCGGATGCATACCGGCCATCCGGTCGCCGCCGACGGGGTGATCGCCGATCGTCGCCGACAGCGCCACCGTGCTTCCGGCCGGCGACACGCGCACGTACCCCTGCATCTCCTGGTGCAGCGCCGAGCAGAAGTCGGTGCAGTAGAACGGATAGACGCCGCTCGCGCGCGGGATCCACTTGAGCGTGCGCGTTTCCCCCGGCGCCAGGATCAGCTCGGCCGCATCGGTGTTCCCTAACACCGCGAAGCCGTGCACGATGTCCCAGTCCTGCTCGATGTTCGTGACATGGAAATAGACGGTGTCGCCGACCGTGATGCCCTCGATGTTGTCCGGCGAGAAGTGCGACCGGATCGCGGCCATCTTCACGTGCACCGCTTTGCCCTGGCGTGCGATGCCGCCCTCGGCTTCGGTCTTCACCGCCCACGGATTGGCGTTTTCCGCCAGCGTGTTGAACTTCACCGAGTGGATCAGGCTCGCGGGGAGCGCCTGGGCGTAGTGCGGCTCGCCGATGGTCGGGAAATCGAGCAGCAGCTGCATCTTGGGCCCGCTGATGTCGTACAGTTGGGCCGACTGATCCATGATCGGTCCGGTGGGGAGATAGCGGTCCTTGGTGATCTTGTTGAGCGCGAGCATGTACTTGCCCCACGGCGCGCGCGAGTCGCCGCCCGGAATCATCAGGTGGCCGATCGCGTAATAGGTGGGCGTCCGATCCACGACTTCCCAGGTGCCGAGCTTCCACTTCACGATCTCGGACGAAATGAAGAACGACGTGTACGCGTACCCTTTGCCATCGAACTCGGTGTGCAACGGGCCTAACCCACTGCTCTTCACTTCACCGGCCAGCACCGACTCGTATTTGAGCACCGGGATCCCGTCCACGATCTTGTCGAACGACTTCGACGCGATCGCCTGCTGCATCTTCGAGAACGAGTGCACGGCGATCACCGCCGACAGCTTCCCGTTGCCGACGATGTATTCACCGCTCGGATCGACATCGACGCCGTGCGGAGATTTGGGTGTCGGCAGGAAGTACATGAGGCCGTCGCAGCGCGACGGGTCGAGCACGGTGACGCTCGTGTTCCGCTCGACGTGCGCGGCATTGGAGTGGTCGTCGATCACGTTGTGGTCGTAGCTCGCCGGCATGGTGGTGCCCTTCCCGGCCGCGATGCATGCTTCGGCGCGTCGATAATTGACCGCCGCGATGAAGTCCTTGTCGTTCTGCGACGCGTTCACCTCGAGCTTGGTGTGCGCCTGCTCGGTGTTGTAGGTCGTGAAGAAGAACCATCCATCGGACACGCCTTTGCCGGCGTGGCCCAGGTCGTAGTCGAAGCCGGGCACGAGGATCTGGAAGGCGATCGCCATTTTCCCCGGCTCGTCCGCGCGCACGAACGTCAGCGTCCCCTTGAACGTCTGGGCATACGACGCGATGGTGGTGTCTCGGTTAGGCAC
>DAHUXU010000073.1 GCA_027307005.1 Gemmatimonadota bacterium | reverse complement strand
GCCAGCCGCTGGGGCTCGAGCGTCATCGCGATCACGCTCCCGAGCGGCCGCGGATCTTCGACCCGCGCCGAAGGCGCGACGCCCGCGACGATCCGGCGGATCCGCGCCGCGGACATCGGTGTGCCGTCGCGCGTTCGAACGAGCAGCGACAGATTGGTCGGCCGCTCCTGCGCGTACGGCACGTACATCACGAGCGGCGGCTCGGCGTCGGCCAGCGACGCGTGCTTGGTGTCGGCCACTTCTCCGACGACGAGCAGCGGCGGCCGCGGCGCGCCGGAGAGGTTAGGCCAGACGAGCAGCTTGCCGATCGGTGTCCGACCCGGCCACAGCGCCTCGCCGAGGCGCCGGCTCACGATCACGACGTGCGTGGCGTGCTCGTCGTCCGCCGGCGTGAACTCCCGGCCGCGCAACAGCGGAATGCGCAGCACATCGAAGAGTGCCGGCGACACGTTGTCGATGTACGACCTGATCGGGAAATCGAAGTCGTGGCCCGCGAGCCGCTGGCGCGATGGCGCTTCGCCCGCGCGAAAGACGGCCCCGCGCGTCGACCGGATGGTGTGTGGTGGCCGCCGGACCGGCGACGGCGCTCGCCCATGGTTAGGCGCCGAGGCTTTGACGCGGGATGCATCGGGCCAATATGTTCCTGCTATCTCAGATTCCTCTTCTTCGGACTCGCGCATGCGCCCACTACGGTTCTTCCTCGCCCTGCCGGTACTCGTTCCTGGCGCGTCGCTTCCGGCGCAGCAGCCATCGACCACCGAGCCCTATCACGTGCTCGAGCGGGCTCGAGTGGGCGGCGACGGCGGGTACGATTACGTCTACGCCGACGTCGCCGGCCGCCGGCTCTACATTCCGCGCGGCGGCTCGCGCGCCGAACCGGCCATGGACAGCACGCCGGCCAGGGCGGCGGTGCCGGGCCGGATCACCGTCTTCGACCTGCAGACGCTGGCTCCGTTAGGCGAGATTCCCACGAGCGGCGGCCAGGGCGTCGTCGTCGATCCCGAGTCCGGACACGGCTTCTCGAGCAGTCCCGCGGTGACGATGTTCGACACCAAGTCGCTCACCATCATCAAGCAGATCCCGGTCGCGCCGGCCCGCCCCGACGGCATTCTGTTCGACCCGTTCAATCGGCGCGTCTACGTGTTCAGCCATCCGACGCGCAACGCCACCGTGATCGACGCCGCCAACGGGACGGTGCTCGGCACCGTCGACCTGGGCGGCACGCCGGAAGAAGCGGTGACCGACGGGCACGGCACCATCTACGACGTAATGCAGGACTCGGCCGGCAGCGTGACGGTGATCGACGCCAGGACGATGCGCGCGACCGCGCACTATTCGTTAGGCGATCACGGCCGCTGCAACGGCCTGGCGCTCGACGACGCGCACCACGTGTTGTTCGCCGCGTGCGCGCAGTCGGGGAAACCGCCGGCCAATCCGCCGCAACCGACGATGGTGATCCTGAGCGCGACCACCGGCGCGATCCTCGACACGCTGCCGCTGGCCGGCCGGTCGGATGGCGCCGTGTTCAATCCGGCGACCGGCGAAGCGTTCAGCACCGGCGCCAACGGAACGCTGACGGTGGTCAAGGAACGGACGCCGACGGCGTTCGCGGTCGAAGAGGACCTGCAAACGATGACCGGCGCGCGTACGATCACGCTGGACACGAAGACGAACCGCATTTTCACGATCAGCCTCGAGCGCGCTTCTCCGCCGGCGGGCGCCGCGCCGGGAAGCCGGGCGTCGTTCGGGACGCCGGTGCCGGGCTCGTTCACGATCCTCATGATCGGCCGTTAGGCGCGCGGTGCGCGAGACGGCGTCGGACGCGCCGCGCTCCCGGTACGCCGCGCTAGCCGCGTCGGCGTTCGCGTTCGTCGTGGTGATGGGCATCGTCAATCTGTTCGCCGACATCACGTACGAAGGCGGCGGCAGCATCAACGGCCCGTTCATGGGTGCGTTAGGCGCCGGCGCCGCCGCCATCAGCATCGTCGCCGGGCTCGGGGAGTTCCTCGGGTACAGCCTGCGCGCCGTGTCCGGTTGGGCGGCGGACCGGACCGGCAAGTACTGGGCCCTCACGTTCGTCGGCTACGGCATCAACCTGTTCGCCGTGCCGGCCATGGCGTTCGCCGGCAACTGGGAAATCGCCGGCGTGCTCATCCTGACCGAGCGCATCGGCCGAGCGATCCGCAAGCCGACCGTCGGCGCGATGCTCTCGTATTCCACCGGCGCGCTCGGCCGCGGGTGGGTGTACGGTCTCAACTCGGCGCTCGATGACACCGGGGCGACGATCGGACCGATCATACTCGCGATCGCGCTCTCGCGCGGGCTCGGCTTTCGGCACGGCTA
>DAHUXU010000059.1 GCA_027307005.1 Gemmatimonadota bacterium | reverse complement strand
TGGATCGTCAACCTGGGCTGCATCGATCTCAACCCGTGGTACGCGACGTGCGACGATACCAATCGTCCCGACGTCTTGCACTTCGACCTCGACCCGACGCCGGGGGCGACCTTCGACCACGTCCGCGAGGCGGCGCTCGTCGTGCGCACCGGGCTCACTGGGTTAGGCATGAAACCGCTCGTCAAGACCACGGGCTCGCGCGGCGTCCACATCTACGTGCCGATCGAGCGCGGCCCGACGCAGAAAGACGTGTGGACGTTCGCCAAGAGCTTTGCCGTCTCCATTGCGGCGCTTAAGCCCGCGCTGCTCACGTCCGAGTATCGCATCGCGCGACGGCCGCCGCAGCGCGTGCTCGTCGACTACAATCAGAACGCCTGGGGACGCACGCTGGCGTCGGTGTATTCGGTGCGCCCGAGGCCGCGCGCGCCGGTCTCCACGCCGGTGTCGTGGGAGGAAGTCGAGCGCGGCATCGCCATCGACGACTTTCGCATGGACAACGTGCCGGCGCGCGTGGCCAAGTTAGGCGACGGGTGGAAGCCCATGCTCGCGCGGCGCGGGCGCTTTCCGCTGGCGCGGTTGCCCTGAGTGCTGTTGATCCGCACGACCTTTGCGCCCATGGAAGCGGAATCGGTCGGCGAGATCCCGCGCGGCGACGAATGGGAGTACGAGCCGAAGTGGGACGGCTTTCGATGTCTGGCCTTTCGCGACGGGACCCGCGTCGAGCTGATGTCCAAAGCAGGCAAGCCGCTGGCGCGGTATTTCCCCGACGTCGTCGCCTCGATGCTCGAGCTCACCGCGCCGCGCTTCGTGCTGGATGGCGAGATCGTGGTGCCGTTAGGCACGAGCCTGTCGTTCGACGACCTGTTGATGCGCATCCATCCGGCGCAGAGCCGCGTCGAGAAGCTCGCGCGCGAGACGCCGGCGATCTTCATTGCGTTCGACCTGCTCGTCGATGCCGCTGGAACGTCGCTGGTCGACCGGCCGCTCGAGGTGCGGCGCCCCGCGCTCGAAGCCTTTGCCCGCGAACATGTACCGCCCGGCGCGCGCGTGAGGCTGTCGCCCGCTACGTCGGACCTGCGCGATGTCGAAAAGTGGCTCCGTTCACTCGGCAGCGGGCTGGACGGCATCATCGCCAAGCGCGTGGATCTGCCGTATGAAAGCGGCAACCGCCGCGGCATGGTCAAGATCAAGCAGACGCGCACCGCCGATTGCGTCGTCGGAGGATTCCGCTACGGGTCCAAGGAAAAGGTGGTCGGATCGCTGCTGCTCGGATTGTACGACGACGACGGCCTGCTGCATCACGTGGGCTTCACGTCCAACATCCCGCGGGGGGAGAAACCCGCGCTCACGAAACGACTCGAGGCACTGATCGAGCCGCCCGGTTTCACCGGGCGTGCGCCCGGCGGTCCGAGCCGGTGGAGCACGGAGCGCAGCGGCGAATGGAATCCGCTCGCGCCCAAGCTCGTGGTGGAAGTCGCGTACGATCATTTTTCGGGCGGCCGGTTTCGTCACGGCACATCGTTTCACCGGTGGCGCCCGGACAAGGCGCCGCGGCAATGCAAGCTGAAGCAGGTCGAGCGCGAGTCCCGGTCGCCGCTCGCGCTGCTCGAAGGGCGGTGATCGCACGCCGCGCCGCAATATCTGGTCGTCACAAGCGGTGAAGGGACCGCACCCCGCGGTCGCAGGCAATGAGCCGCTCGCTGCTTCGGTCGATCGCCTCAGCCTGCGGTATATTCGAATATGGACGCCACACAACCGACCGTGGTCGATAATCAGGCCCAACGTCGCTTCGAGTTGCACGTCGACGGCGAGATGTCGGTGCTCACGTACCGCATCGCCGGTGATCGCATCCGGCTGCTCCATACCGAGGTTCCGGGCGACCAGCGCGGACACGGCTATGCCGACATGCTCGCCCGCGCCGCGCTCGAGCGCGCCCAACGCGATCACCTCCGCGTCGTGGCGCTCTGTCCCTTCGTGCGGGCGTTTCTCGCGCGGCATCCCGAGTACAACACGCTGACCCTTCCGGACGCGCCCGGCTGATGCACGAACGCGGGACGCGCCGGCCGGCGCGCCCCGCGTGTCTCGAGCGCGGTCGATTCAGTCGATCGGCTGCAGGCCCGCCACGATGCGTTCGCGCTCCGGCTCGAGGAACGGCGGCAGCACCACCCGCTCGCCTAACGTCGACGGATCCTCGTCCAGCCCGAACCCCGGGCCATCGGACGCGATCTCGAACAGCACGCCCGACGGATCCCGGAAATACAAACTGTGGAACCAGAATCGATCCACTTTGCCGCTGTTCGCCACGTGCAGCGTGTCCAGCCGGTCCGCCCATGCATCGTAGTCGGCGTCCGGCGTCCGGAATGCGACGTGGTGCACGCCGCCGGCGCCCTGTCGCGCCGCCCGCAGGCCGGGCTGCACCGCCACGTGCAGCTCGGCCGACGGACCACCGGCGCCCATCTCGTACACGTGCACGCGATGGGCATCGTTCTCGGGATGCGCATACTCGCGCACCGGACGCATGCCCATCACCCGCTGCAGCAGCGCGTCCGTCGGGCCCAAGTTAGGCACGCTGATGAGAATCGGTCCGAGGCCACGCATCTGGAACTCCGCGGGCACGGGACTCCGCTCCCACGGATACGCGTCGCCCGTTCCACCATCGGCAACCAACGCGAGCCGCTGTCCCTCCGGATCCTCGAAGTCGAGGGTGAGACGGCCGTCGCGTTCGACGACGTTCCCCACCGTCACGCCGCCCTCGGCCAGGTGCCGGCGCCAGTACTCGAGCGCCGGCAGACCGGCCACGCGCAGATGCGTGCGGGTGATCGACCGCGATCCACGCGACTCGCGCAGCACGGGCCAGTCGAAGAACGTGAGGTCCGTGCCCGGCGTGCCGCGCGCGTCGGCATAGAACAAGTGATACGCCGTCACGTCATCCTGGTTCACGCTGCGCTTGACCAGCCGCATGCCCAACGTCCGGGTGTAGAAGCGGTAGTTGTCGCGGATCGCCGCCGAGATGGCCGTCAGATGATGGATGCCGCTGAGTTGCATGATTCCGCCTTGATCGTGACAAAAGGTCCAGCGTTCAGTTAGGCAGTCGCGGGCCGCCGCACCATCAGGTTGCCCACG
>DAHUXU010000047.1 GCA_027307005.1 Gemmatimonadota bacterium | reverse complement strand
GTTGCGGCCCTCGAAGTTCCCGGCTCGCGACACGCCCCAGTGCGCCGCCGCCGCCCGCGCGTCTTCGCCTAACACGTCCTCCAGCTCGTCGGCGCTCCAGACGTAGTACCGGCCTTCTTCTCCCTCACTGTCCGCATCCAGCGAGGCGTAGAATCCGCCCTCCGGTGACGTCATCTGCGCCCCCACCCAATCGACCAGATCGTCGACCACGAGCCGGATCTCCGGATCCCGCGTCACCTGAAAGAGGTGCACGCCTAACCGGCACAGCAGGGCATTGTCGTACAGCATTTTCTCGAAGTGCGGCACGAGCCACTTGGCGTCGACGCTGTAGCGGTGAAAGCCGCCGCCCACCTGATCGTGGATGCCGCCGCGGCTCATCGCCAGGAACGAATCGCGCGCCACGATCATGCCGTTCGGCAAGAGCCCCCGGCGCCAGGCGACCAGCGCGAAGTCGAGCGCCATCGCGTGCGGAAATTTTGGCGCCCCCTCGAAGCCGCCGTACCGATCGTCGAAGCGCCGCGCCACGCCCCGCGCCGCACCCGCCAACAACGCCACCGTCGGCGCGCCAGCCGCACCCTGCGCTTCGTGCATCCGCGCGAACATCGTGCGCACCTGTCCGGCGGCTGCCTCGACATCGCCGCGCCGCTCACGAAACGCCGTCGACACCGAAGCCAACACCCGCCGAAACGACGGCATCCCCTGCATGTCGTCCGGAGGAAAGTACGTGCCGCCATAAAACGGCACGCCGTCCGGCGTCAAGAACACCGTCATCGGCCAGCCGCCATGACCCGTCATTGCCTGCACGGCGCTCATGTAGATCGCATCGAGATCAGGACGTTCCTCACGATCCACTTTGATGTTCACGAACAACTCGTTCATCACGCCGGCCGTCTCCGGGTCCTCGAACGACTCGTGCGCCATCACGTGGCACCAATGACACGCCGCGTACCCGATGCTCAACAGGATCGGCCGCCCCTCCGCGCGTGCGCGATTGAGCGCCTCCGCGCCCCACGGATACCAATCCACAGGGTTGTCCGCGTGCTGCTTGAGATACGGACTCGTCTCTCGCGCCAATCGGTTCATCCGACTACCTCTCGCTGCACTGCTGCTCCATCCCGCGTCTCACTGCCATTCGGCACGGTGCGGCATATAATCCGTCCATGTCTTCCAATGTAGTCGCCTCGAAACGCCGCGATCCCGGCCGCCTCGTCGCGATCATCATCACGCTCGTCATTCTCGCCAGCTGGCCGCTCGCACTCTCGCCGCTCATCGACCTCGAGACCCTCGCTCCGGCGCCCAGCGCCCATCTTACGCTCGGTCTCTGGTACCTCGTGCTGGCGCCGGTCTGCGATGTCATGGATGCGCTGACATTGCTGAGCGTGAGCCAGACCCTGGCGCTGATCGTATCGCTGGCCGCGCTCTACATCGTGTGGCGTGAGCTGCGATGGCGTCGCTACGGCACGACGCTTCTGCGCGAGGCACGGGGCGCGCTCATCGCACTCGCCGGGCTGCTGCTCTTCTACTTCATCGGAATTGTCGCGCCGCGACCGATGGCGCGACTGACGCTCGACGACCCCAATGCGCTCGCCATCGACGTGCACAGCCACACGCGCTTTTCCCACGATGGCCGATCATCTTTCACGCCGGAAGCGAATCGCGCCTGGCACCGCGACGCCGGGTTCGACGTCGCCTACATCACCGACCACAGCCGGTTCGCGGGTGCCCGTGAGGCAGCGCTCCACAACCCTGTGCACGCGGGCGACGGCCTGACCTCGCTGCCGGGCATCGAATACGTCGCCAATCACAATCATCTGGTCACTCTCGGCGCCATTGATAGCAGTGCAGCAGCGCTCGATGGTGATGCTCAGAGCGACTCGCCGTCGGCGCTCGATGCACGCCATCCCGTGGTCGTGCAGACGATTCCCGACAATCTGGATCGCCTGATACCGGCCGATTCGAGCGGCCGGCACGGCGTCATTGCCATCGAGCTGTCCGACGGCTCGCCGCGCGGCATCGAGCAGAGCCAACGCGATCGCGCGCGCATTCTGCGTCTGGCCGACAGTCTCGACCTCGCGCTGGTCACCGGCTCCGACAATCACGGGTGGGGGCGGACTGCCGTCGCCTGGAGCGTGATGCGCATCGCCGGTTGGCGTGCCCTGACCGTCGACTCGTTAGGCAACGCCATCGCCGATCGAATGCATGCGGCGCGGCGCCACGCGGTGGAGGTCATTGCGCGCCGGTCGCCCGACGGTGGCCGCTCCAATGCGCTCGTCGTCGCCACGCTGCCCGCTGTCGCCTGGAATGTCCTGCGCACCATGTCGCCGCTCGAGCGACTCTCGTGGATCGCCTGGGCGTGGAGCATCACCGCCATTGCCATGTACGGCGCAGCACGGGCCAGAGCGACCGAGTGACTGCACCGGACGCACGGAGACTGCGCGGCACATCGCTCGCCGTCCTCATCGTCACCGCCGCCGCAGTGATCCGCGGCGTATTCGCCGTCTTCATCACCCTGCCGCCGGATGAGACGTACTACTGGGAGTGGTCCCGCCACCTGGCCGGCGGCTACTTCGACCACCCGCCGGCCATCGCGGTCCTGATCCGCTTCGGCACCGATCTGTTAGGCGTGACGCCGCTCGGCGTGAGGCTCGGGAGCGTGTGCGCCGGTTGGGCGGCGTCGCTGTGCCTGGTGATGCTCGCGCGCCGGCTCGCGGGGGGCCGGGCCGCCGTGGTCGCGGCCATCGCCCTGTGCTGCATGCCGCTGGCCGCCGCCGGCCTGGTGCTCGCGACACCCGACGCGCCGCTGCTCTTCGCGTTCACGCTCGCGCTGCTCGCGCTCGACCACGCGATTTCCGAAGCGCCGGGCAGCCGCGAGTCGACCCTGTGGTGGCTGGCCGCCGGCGTGGCGTTGGGCTTGAGTCTGGTGTCCAAGTACAACGCCGTGCTCCTTCCGTTAGGCGTGTGCATCGCGTGCGTCGTCGTCCCGCAGCTCCGTCGCCACCTGCGAACCGCCGGGCCGTACGCCGCTACCATCATCGCCCTCTTCATCTTTTTGCCGGTCATCGCCTGGAACGCGCGGCATCAATGGGCGTCCTTCCGCTTCCAACTGGATCACGGCTTCTCGTCCGGACACGGCACGCCGTTCTCGCGCGAGATGTCGCTCATTGGCGGACAGGTCCTACTCGTGTCTCCGATCTTGTTCGTGCTCTTCGCGATCGTCGTCGTCCAGGGAATCCGCAGCCGCGATCCGCGCCGCGTGCTGCCAGCGGTCGTGTCGGCCACGGTCTTTCTCTTCTTCTGCATCGGCGCCTTGAGACATCCTGCCGAAGCGAACTGGCAAGCCCCGGCGTACGTGCCGGCCATCGCCCTGCTCGCCGCGCACGTGACGTCCGTCCGCTCGCAGGCGTGGCGGCGATGGCTGGCCGCCGGAGGTGCGTTAGGCGCGCTCATGTCGGCGGGCGTCTACGTCCAATCCGTCGTGCCGGTGCTGCCCGTCACGGCGCGCGACGACCCGACCGCTCGCGGCACCGGCTGGGACGCGCTCGCCGTGCGCATGCAGAACCTGGCCGGACAGGAGACCGCACGCACCGGCGCGCACGTGTGGCTCGGAGGCGATCGCTACCAGGAAGCATCCGAAATCGCGTTCCATCTCCCGTCACACCCGCCGACGTTTTCGCTCAACGTCGCGAGCCGGCCTAACCAGTACGACCTGTGGCCGGGCTTTCCGGACCGCGCTCACCGCGGCGACGACCTCATGCTTGCGTTCGAAATGCAGTCCGCGGACTCGGTCGGCCCGGTCATTCGTCGCCTGCGTCCCTTCTTCGATACGGCGCGCATGCTCGATGTCGTCGATCTGCGTCGCGGCTCGGAGGTCCGTACGCGCCGGCGCGTGTGGGTGCTGGCGGGTTGGCACGGATCATGGCCGCCACACGATTTCACTCCGTGATCCTTTCCGCGCTGCCAGGCTTGCCTCGGAGAGCGGCGCGCAAGAATGTTTGCTCATGTCCGGCGACCCACCGTGTTGGCTCAACCAGTTCAACGACTTTTCAATGACCACAGCACTTGCCCCGGAGCTATCCGACTACCTCGCCAAGAACGACCGGCGTGCCCACGACGAGCTGTTCGCGTTCCTTCGCATCCCGAGCGTGAGCGCGCGCTCCGAGCACAAAGGCGACATGACGCATGCCGCCGAATGGCTCGCGTCGTCGATGCGTACCGCGGGTCTCCAGACGGAGATCATGCCCACCGGCGGTCATCCGGTCGTGCTCGGCGAATGGCGCGGAGCGCCGGCCGGCGCCAAGACAGTGCTGATCTACGGGCACTACGACGTGCAGCCCGTCGAGCCGCTGGACCTGTGGACGACGCCGCCCTTCGAGCCTGCCGTGCGCGACGGCCGCATATATGCGCGCGGATCGGTCGATGACAAAGGCCAGCTGTTTCTGCACGTCAAGGCACTCGAAGCGCATCTGGCGACACGCGGAAGTCTTCCGGTCAACGTGATCGTGCTTGCCGAAGGCGAGGAGGAAGTCGGAAGCGGCAACCTCGCGCCGTTCATCGAGCGCCATCGAGAGCGGCTGCGTTGCGACTACTGTGTGATCTCCGATTCGTCGATGTTCGCGCCGGGCCTGCCATCCATTCTGTCTTCGCTGCGCGGTCTCGCGTATTTCGAGATCGAGGTACGCGGGCCCGCATCGGACTTGCATTCGGGCATCTACGGCGGCGCGGTCGTCAACCCGGCGACTGCGCTGGCGCGCATCATCGCGACATTCCACGACGAACACTGGCATGTCGCCATTCCTGGTTTCTACGATGACGTGCGCGATTGGGAGCCGCGCGTGCTCAAGGAAATGCGCGCGCTGCCGTTCGACGACGAGCGGTTCCGCAGAGAGGTCGGTGCACCGGCGCTCGATGGCGAAGCCGGGCGCACGACGCTCGAGCGCATCTGGACGCGCCCGACATGCGAGGTGAACGGACTGCTCAGCGGATACACGGGAGAGGGCGCCAAGACGGTCTTACCCGGTAAGGCAATGGCGAAGGTGAGCTGCCGCCTCGTTCCGGATCAGACGCCCGACGCAATCAAACGCGTCCTCACGGCGCACATCGAGCGTGTCGCGCCGCGCGGTGTGTCCGTCACCGTCAACGCGCTGCACGGCGGCCTGCCGTGGCGCGCCGAGATGCGCGGGCCGCTGGTGGATGCCGCGCGTCGCGCGCTCGCGGGGGCGTTCGGACGCGAGCCCGTCATCACGGGCGAAGGCGGTTCGATTCCCGTCGTCGGGGACTTCGAGCGGATCCTCCGCGCGCCGGTGCTGCTCATCGGATTCGGGCTGCCGGGCGAGAACGCCCACGCGCCTAACGAATGGATGAGCGACGAGAATTTCGTGAAGGGCACGCGCGCCGTTGCGATGCTCTGGGACGAGCTCGCGAAACCAGCGGCGTGATCTCCGGGACGGGCGCGCCTCCGCAGGCGCGCCCGTCCTAGAGGCCCGACAACAGCGCGTCGTTGTTAGGCGTCGCCGCGATGCGCTTGATCAACCACTCCATGCCGGACTGCGGCGGCATCTGCTGCAAGCCGC
>DAHUXU010000037.1 GCA_027307005.1 Gemmatimonadota bacterium | reverse complement strand
AGATGGTGATGCCGGGGGACAACATCCAGATGGAGATCACGCTGATCACGCCGATCGCGATGGATGAGGGGCTCCGGTTCGCCATTCGCGAAGGCGGGCGCACGGTCGGCGCCGGCGTCGTCACCAAGATCATCAAGTAACCAGGGAAGCGGGCGAGCGCGGAGCGCTCGCCCAAGGGACGGGGGACGGGGGACGACGGCGGCACGTTAGGCGAACGACACGGTGGTCAACTGCGAGCGTGGATATCATGGCCGGTAGAATTCGGATTCGTCTCAAGGCATTCGATCACGCGGTGATCGATCAGGCGGCGGCGGACATCGTGCGCACGGCAGAGAAAACCGGCGCGCAGGTGTCGGGGCCGATTCCGCTCCCGACCAAGACGCAGCGGTGGACCGTGTTGCGGTCGCCGCACGTCGACAAGAAGTCGCGGGAGCAGTTCGAGCTCAAGACGCACAAGCGGGTGATCGACATCCTCGATTCGCGCGCGCAGACGGTGGATGCGCTCACCAAGCTGGATCTGCCGGCGGGCGTGGACGTCGAGATCAAGGTCGAATAGCACTTACTGGGGATTGCGTTAGCCATGATCGGAATCATCGGCAAGAAGCTGGGCATGACCCAGATCTTCAACGAGGCGGGACAGCAGGTGCCGTGCACCGTGATCGAAGCGGAGCCGAATGCGGTCACGCACGTCGTCGACAAAGCCGCCGCCGGCTATGCGTCGGTGCAGCTCGGCTACGGCAAGCAGCGCGTGGCGCGTCCGTCCAAGGCCAAGGAACGCACGCCGCGTGGACGCCGCGCGACCAAGGCCGCGATCGGACATGCGACGCGCGCCGGACTCGACGCCGTGCCCCGGGTGCTGCGTTCGTTCCGGCTGGACGACGGGCCGGGCAGCGCGAAGACGCAGGAGATTCCGACCTACGCGTTAGGCGACGTCATCAAGGTCGACATCTTCGCGCCGGGCGACCGCGTGAAAGTCACCGGGACGACGAAGGGACGCGGATTCCAGGGCGTGGTGAAGCGGCACGGCTTCGGCGGCGGACCGAACACGCACGGCAACACGAAGCACCGCCGGCCGGGCTCGATCGGACCGGGCACGGATCCGTCGCGCGTGATCAAGGGCAAGAAGATGCCGGGCCACTACGGCGCCGAGCGCCACACGCAGACACACCTCCGCGTCGAGAAGATCGACGCCGAGCGCAATCTCATTTACGTACGCGGCGCGGTGGCCGGTCCCCGGAACGGGATCGTGCTCGTGCGCAAGCAGGGCTGATCCATGGCGGACACGACGCAGACATTCGAGGCGGCCGCGTACACGGCGAACGGGACGGCGCGCGATCACGTGGCGCTGCCGGAGGCGGTGTTCGACGGCACGATCAACATGCCGGTGATGCACCAGGCCGTGAAGGCGTACCTGGCGAATCAGCGGCAGGGCAACGCGATGACCAAGACGCGCGGCTTCGTCGCGGGCGGCAATCAGAAGCCGTGGCGGCAGAAGGGCACGGGGCGCGCGCGGCAGGGCTCGATTCGCGCGCCGCACTGGGTAGGCGGCGGCACGGTGTTCGGTCCGATTCCGCGCAGCTACGCGCAGTACGTGCCGCGGCAGGTGCGGGCGCTGGCGCGCAAGAGCGCGTTCAACGCGCGGGCGCGCGAGGGCGCGGTGATGGTGATCGACCGCTTCGCCTACGACACCCCGAAGACGGCGCGCCTGGCGGCGTTGGTCGCCCGGTTAGGCCTCGAGGGCCGGAAGGTCCTGATCCTGACCAACGGCGTGAACGAGCCCGTGTATCTCTCGGGTCGCAATCTGTCGGGGGTGCACGTGATGCCGTACTCCGACGTCTCGGCGTACCACGTGCTGTGGTCCGATGCCGTGCTCGTGGAAGGCGGCGCGATCGGACACGATCTGCCGCCGGTGGCGGACACGGAGCCGGAGCACGCGCCGAAGCGCGAGAAGCCGGCCAAGGCGGCCAAGCAGAAGAAGACGGCGCGCAAGGCGGCATCGAAGAAGACCGCGGCCAAGCACGCGGCGGCGCCGGCGAAGAAAAAGAAGACGACCACGGCGCGCGCCAAGTCGGCGTCCAAGAAAACCGCCGCCAAGAAGACGCGCGGCAAGCCGAAGAAGCGGGGGAAGTAAGCCATGCCGACGCTGCATGAAATCATCGTGCGACCGGTCGTCACCGAGAAGAGCTCGGCGGCGTTCCAGTCGCGCGGCGAATACACGTTCCAGGTGCATCCCGACGCCACCAAGAGCCTCGTTAGGCAGGCAGTGGAGTCGTTGTTCGGCGTGCACGTCACCGGCGTGTGGACGTCCAACCAGCGCGGGAAGACGCGCCGGGTCGGCAAGTCCGTGGGCCGCCGCAACCATTGGAAGAAAGCGATCGTGACGCTCCGCGAGGGCGAGACGATCGAGCAGATCTTCGAGGGCTGACCGACATGGGCATTCGACAATTCCGTCCGATCACGAAGGGCACGCGGTTCCGCTCGGTCTCCGATTTCAGCGAGATCACGCGCACCGAGCCCGAGAAGTCGCTGCTCGAACCGCTCAAGAAGTCGGGCGGCCGCGACAACCACGGACACATCGCGATGCGCCGGCGGGGCGGCGGTCACAAGCGGATGTACCGGATCGTGGATTTCCGCCGCGACAAATTCGGCGTGGCGGCGACGGTGCGGCACATCGAGTACGACCCGAATCGCTCGGCGCGCATCGCGCTGGTCGAGTACGCGGACGGTGAGAAGCGCTACGTGCTGCACCCGAAAGGGCTGGCGGTGGGCGACGCGATCGTGTCGGGGCCGGGCTCGGACATCCGGTTGGGCAACGCGCTGCCGCTCAAGGAGATTCCGTTAGGCACCGCGGTGCACAACGTGGAGCTCAAGATCGGCAAGGGCGGACAGCTCGCCCGGTCGGCCGGCATGTCGGCGCAGGTCGTGGCCAAGGAAGGCGACTACGTCACGCTGCGACTGGCGTCCTCCGAGGTGCGGTTGGTGCACGGCAACTGCCTGGCGACGATCGGTGAAGTCGGCAACGCCGAGCACGAGCTGCAGTCGTGGGGCAAAGCGGGATCGACGCGGTGGCGCGGACGGCGGCCCAAGGTGCGCGGCGAAGTGATGAACCCGGTGGATCACCCGCACGGCGGCCGCACGCGCGGCGGCCGGAACGTGGTGAGCCCGTGGGGCAAGAAGGAAGGCGTGAAGACGCGCAACGTCAAGAAGTCGTCGCAGCGGTTGATCGTCCGCGGTCGCAAGCGTGGGAAGGCCACACAATGAAACAGGGAAGCGTTCACATGCGCGCGCGTCCCGTTTACCGGCGAGACTAAGCCATGGGTCGTTCAGTCAAGAAAGGTCCGTTCGTGCAGCCGGCGCTCATGAAGAAAGTGCGCGGCATGAACCAGCGCAGCGAGAAGCGCGTGGTGAAGACGTGGTCGCGCGCGAGCACGGTGACGCCGGACTTCGTCGGGCACACGTTCGCGGTGCACAACGGGAACAAGTTCATCCCGGTGTACGTCACCGAGAACATGGTGGGCCACAAGTTAGGCGAATTCGCGCCCACGCGGCTCTTCCGCGGGCACTCGGGCGTGAAAGCGGCCGACAAGAAGGCGGCGCCCGCGGGCGCGCCGGCCGCGGCCAGCG
>DAHUXU010000516.1 GCA_027307005.1 Gemmatimonadota bacterium | reverse complement strand
GCGTCGATTCCCGGATACACATTCCGGTATCTGACCTTGCCGAAGTGGCGGACGCCGGTGTGCCACTGGCGCGGATTTTGCCCCAGAAAGTAGTTGCTGACGTCGGGCTGGGGGTCTTCGGCTTCGATCCGCGGATTGTGCCGCGCCCCCTCGAACCTGAGCTTCAGGACGGCGCGACGAGTGCGGCCCTTCTCCAATATGCTCATCACAACGCCCTCGCGCGTGAGCCAAAGGGACGCGTTGGGCGCGCGCGCGGCGAATGCCGCGAGCTCCGGGCCCTCGGAATCGAACTCGATCAGGTTGCGGGCAAACTCGCGATCGCTCTCGGCGACCGTGGCGTGCGCCGGCGCACCCGCGACCATCCCGTTGGTCCCGAAGTTCGTCTTCACCCATTTCAGATCGACTGGCATGGTCGAACTCGCCGTTGACGGTGAAGCCCACCATAGTATGAATGCGAACCGCAGCGACAAGGCCTGGTTTGTGACACCACCGCTGGATTTGCGACACGTCAGGAACGCCTCACGCCGCATCGGACGGGTCCGGACGCAGGGATGCGACGGAACGCACCATCGTGGTTCGTGCTACGATCGCCGCGCCGAGGGCACGAGAGGCGGCAGCCCGCATCCGGCCGCCCACGCCCGGTACCGCGGCAGCGGCCTCACGAAGTCGAATACCGGGTCGAGGCGCACTTGATGCACGTAGCTGTCGTGCCGCGCCACCATGCTGTCGAGCCACTGCATGGTCGACGCCGTGTCGCCTAACTGTGCGTAGGCGATCGCGTACAAATACGATGGCACGCGCTCTCCCGCCTGCGCCGAGCGATCGAGGCGGGCGATCGTGCGCCTCGCGTCGGCGGCGAGCAGCTGGCGTGCCTCGGCATCGGTCCCGACATCCGGCAGCGCTGCCGCGCCGGCGCTGTCGCGTTCGGCCGCGCGCGTCTTCCGCAGCCACTCCACCGCGTCCCGCGGCCGGCCCATCGCGGTGTAGAGCTGCGCGAGGTCGCTGTATCCGCGCGTCCAGCCCGCGTCATCGTGCACCATCTGCATGAACGCTTGACGCGACTCCTCGTAGCGTCGCGCGAAAAACAACTGCTTGGCGACCAGCCGTCCAAACAACGGGCTCAACGGATCCATCTGATGCGCAAGTCGCGCTTCGGCGATGGAGCTGTCCATCTGTCCGTAGAACCTGAACCAGACCGATCGCATGCCGGCGATGTCGGGGTCGAACGGATCGATCCGGCGCGCGCGCAGGATGCGCTCGTTCGCACGCTGGAGGTCGATGTGCCAGAACATGTCTTCAGACGCAAGCGCGAGCCACGCACTTGCCGCGGTGGTGTCGAGCGCGAGCGCCCGCCTCGCCACGACATCGATCTTCGGCCACGTCTCGTCCGGATCGGTGATCTCGTTGAGCGCGGTGAAAATGTACGCGTGCGCCAATCCGTACAGGCCGGGCACGTAGAGCGGTTCGCGGTCCACGAGCGAGACGAACGTGTCGCGGGATTCCGCGAAGTGAAACGCGAATCGGAGCGTCAGGCCGCGCAGGTACGAGCTGTACGCTGCCGTGTCGGCACGGTAGCGCGCCGGCAGACGAAGCACGGCGCGCTCGGCCTCCGACTGGGGTGTCGAGGCGTGCGCCGACTGACGGCTCAGATACAGGGCGAGCGCCAGCACCGCCAGTACGCCGCAGCCTAACGCAGCGGCGAGGCGCCGCCGTCTCGGACGCGGCGGCGCAACCGGCTCGGCGGCGAACGCCGGCGTGCGAGCTGCAATCGGCGCCGTGGGCGGCGATGCGGCCGGCGGCATGGTCGGCGCAACCGGAGCCGCGACGTCGCGAGCGTTCGACCGCAATTCCATCGCGAGCTGTCGCGTCTCGGCCGACGGTTCGGTGTCCAGCTCGCGCGAGAGATGCGCCGCGAGCGCGCCGTACACTTCCAGGGCGCCGGCGCGATCGCCCGACGATGCGAGCAGGCGCATCAACCGGCGCGCCCCGGGTTCGTCTCCCGAATCCAAGCGATGTGCGAGCTGCATCGCCTCCAGCTCCGCCGCGCCCGTTCCCGCGACCGCTGCCGCGCGCTTCCACGCCGCCGTGCGCGCCGCGCGCAGCAGGTCTTCACGCTGAGCGTCGAGCCAGCGCTCGAATTCGGGCACCTCGGAGACGTGGAACCCCGGCAGCAACTCGCCGGACCATAGCGCCACCGCCTCGTCGAACCGGCCGGCGGCCACGTGCGCGCGCAGCTCGAGGGCATCGCACTGCACCTGGCCGAAGTCGAGGCCGACGAACGCT
>DAHUXU010000716.1 GCA_027307005.1 Gemmatimonadota bacterium | reverse complement strand
AGAGTCCGAAAGCGAGCCCAGCATCGCGCGCGTTTCGGCGAGCTGGTCGGTGAGGCGCTCGATCAGGTCGCCGTCCGGAATCTTTTCGAGGTAGCGCTGGAAGTACGGTGCGTACTCGTCGGTCGCTGGACGCGGAATTCGGACGTGCGGCATCGTGGCTCCGTGCGGGAAGGACGTGTCGTCCGGGTCGCGCTGCGCCCGTTCGATTCATGATGCTCGCCGCCGGCGGTGCGCGCCAGTCGAGTCGCGTCAGGGAATCACAGCATCCGCAATGCGCTTGGAATAGTACAGGCCGACGCCGCTGCCGATGGCGCTGACGATCACCGCGGTGGTAATGCCGATTTTCGCGCCGATCCACCAGCCGATGGCGCCGCCGATTGTCGTACCGATGAATGCGAGTGTGCCGCGCATCGTGTCACTCCGGAAGAGTGCGTCCTCCGGAGTGACGAACGAGATGCGTGGAACGCCACCCGCTACGCCTCCTGCGACTCGTACTGTTCTTTGAGCTTTGCCACGACGGCCGGATCGGCAAGCGTCGTCATGTCGCCCAACGCACGGCCCTCGGCGATGTCGCGCAGGAGTCGCCGCATGATCTTGCCGGAGCGTGTTTTTGGCAGATCGGCGCTGAACAGAATGTCGTCCGGTTTGGCGAGCGCGCCGATTTTGTCGGCGACGTGATCGCGGAGCTCATCGCGGAGCTCGGGCGACGCCTTGAAACCTTCGCGCAGCGTCACGAATGCGGCGAGCGCCTGTCCCTTGAGATCGTGGTGCCGCCCAACGACGGCGGACTCGGCCACGGCCGGGTGCGACACGAGCGCAGACTCCACTTCCAGCGTGCCGATGCGATGGCCGGCGACGTTGAGCACATCGTCGACGCGGCCGAGGATCCAGTAGTAGCCATCCTCGTCGCGTTTGGCGCCGTCGCCCGGAAAGTAGAGGTCCGGACGCCCCGGCCACTTCGAGAAATAGGTTTGCACGTAGCGATCCGGATCGCCCCAGATCGTGCGCAGCATGGATGGCCACGGCCGCGTGAGCGCCAGCAAGCCGCCGCCTAACGGAATCGACTTCGCGTTCGCGTCCAGCAAGTCGGCCGACACGCCGGGGAAGGGAACCGTCGCGCTGCCCGGCTTCGTCGCCGTGACGCCCGGGAGCGGCGTGATCATGATCGCGCCCGTCTCGGTTTGCCACCACGTGTCGACGATGGGGCACCGCTCGTGTCCGATGTTGACGTGGTACCAGATCCACGCTGCCGGATTGATTGGCTCGCCCACCGAGCCTAACAGACGCAGCTGCGACAAGTCGTGGCGCGCCGGCAGGTGGGCGCCCCACTTCATGAACGCGCGAATCGCCGTAGGCGCCGTGTAGAAAATCGTCACGCCATACTTCTCGCACAGCTCCCAGAAGCGATCCTTGTCCGGCCAGTCGGGAGCGCCTTCGTACATCACGCAGGTCGCGCCGCACGCGAGCGGTCCGTACACGATGTACGAGTGGCCGGTCACCCAGCCGACGTCTGCCGTGCACCAGTACACGTCGTCTTCCTTGAGATCGAACACCCACTTCGTGGTCGCGACACATCCGGTGAGATAGCCGCCGGTGGTATGCACGATCCCTTTTGGTTTGCCCGTCGTGCCCGACGTGTAGAGGATGTAAAGCACGTCCTCCGCATCCATCTCTTCGGGCGCGCAGTCGGCGTCGACATCCCTCATGAGCTCGTGCCACCAGTGATCGCGCTTGGCGTGCATCGACGCAGCCGATTCATCGCCCGGGCCGCCGGGCCGTCGTTGGACGACCACCACGTGTTCGATGCTCGGCGTTTCCTCGAGAGCTTTGTCGGCGTTGCGCTTGAGCGGCACGATCTGCCCGCGGCGATACCCGCCGTCGGCCGTGATGAGTACCTTGGCCTGCGCGTCGTTGATGCGGTCTCGCAGCGACTCAGCCGAGAATCCGCCGAACACCACCGAGTGCGGCGCGCCGATCCGAGCGCACGCGAGCATCGCGATCGCGGCTTCGGGAATCATCGGCAGATAGATCGCGACGCGGTCGCCGCGGTTCACGCCCAACCGGCGCAGGACGTTGCCGAACTTGCACACTTCCCGGTGCAGATCCCAATACGTGAAGGTGCGCGTGTCGCCGGGTTCGCCCTCCCAGATGAGAGCCGCTTTGTTGCGACGGGGACCGCGGAGATGGCGGTCCAGGCAGTTGACCGATGCGTTGAGCTTCCCGCCGAGGAACCATTTGGCCCACGGCGCGTTCCACTCGAGCACTTTCGTGAACGGTGTGGACCACTCGAGCTCGCGGGCCTGCTGGGCCCAGAAGGCCTCCGGGTCCCTGGCCGCTCGGTCGTAGACATCGCGTGTAGGGACGTTGGCGGCGCGCGAAAACTCGGCCGTCGGCGTGAATTTGCGTGTTTCCTGGAGCAGCACGTCGATGTCGGTCATGGCACGAGCGGAGTTGAGGGTGGGTCCGAGGTACCTTATGCGGCGCCCCGCAGGGCGTCCAGAGCGACGGCATCCTTCATACCGCGTTCCGCGCGCGGTGGCGACGCGCTACTGTTGAGTCATGATTGGCACGACTCGACCGCGGCCGCGGGGCGTCACGGGCGCATCGTGGCGACATCGGCGATAGTGGCGGAGGCGCGACACGCGGTCGAGGTCGAGGCGCTGGTGCGCGCGTTCGGACCGCGGCGCGCGGTGGACGGCGTGTCGTTCGCGCTCGATGCGGGCGACTGCCTGGCGGTGTTCGGGCCTACCGGAGCAGGGAAGACGGCCCTGCTGCGCGTGCTGGCCGGCCTGCTGCGGCCGACGCGCGGCCGCGCATCGGTGGCCGGCGTGCCGCTCCCGGGCGGTCCGGAGGCGCGACGCCACATCGGATTCATCTCGCACGCGAGCATGCTGTACAGCGCGCTCTCGGCGCGCGAGAACGTCGAGCTGGCGGCGCGATTGTTCGGCGTCCCGGATCCGCGGCGTGCCGCCGGGCGCGTGCTCGAGGTGATGCGGATGGCGTCGCGCGCCGACACCCCCGTGCGATCGCTGAGCCGCGGCATGCAGCAGCGCGTGAGCATTGCGCGCGCCACGGTGCACGACCCGACCGTGGTGCTGCTCGACGAGCCGTTCACGGGTCTCGACGCCGCGGGCGCGGCGGCGTTGTCGGCCGCGTTAGGCGTTCTGCGCGAGTCGGGCGCCGCGCTGGTGATGGTGACGCACAACCTCGAGGAAGGCCTCGCGCTGGCGACGCATGCCGCGGTGATGACGGCCGGCACCTTCGCCCGATACGAACCGCGCGCGGGCATCGATGCGCGCGCGTATGCGGATGCCTACCGAACGCTCGTGACGCTCGATGCCTGACGCGTTCGGCGCCGCGCTCCTGATCGCGCGCAAGGACCTGACCATCGAGTTCCGAACGCGCACCGCGTTCTTCTCGGCCGTCGTGTTCGCGTTGCTGGCGATCGTGATCTTCTTTTTTGCCTGGGACCCGACGGCGGTGGCGGCGTCCGACCTCGCCCCCGGCGTCCTGTGGGTGATCTTCACCTTCGCAGGACTGCTCGGCCTGCACCGCTCGTTCGGCGTCGAGCTCGAGGACCGCGCGCTGGATGGACTGCTCGGCGCTCCGATCCCGCGACACGCCATCTACCTCGGGAAGGCGATGGCCAACCTGGTGTTCGTGCTCGCGATCGAGGTGATCGCCGTGCCGGCGGTGGCCTTGTTCTACGACATGCCGTTAGGCGGATTCGCCGGCGCCGCCGCCCTGGCGGCAGTCATGATCCTGGCGGCCATCGGACTGGTCGCTGTCGGCACGTTGTTCGCTGCGATGTCGGTCAACACGCGGCTCGGCGAGCTGCTGCTGCCGATGTTGTCCCTCCCGTTCTTCGTGCCGATCGTGGTCCCGGCCGCGCAGACGACGGCGCGACTCTTACTCGGGCGGCCGGTCATTGAGTCCGTCGGATGGCTGAAAATTCTCCTCGCCTTCGATTTAGTGTTCGTGGCCGCGTGTACGCTGGCATTTCCCTACACCATCGAAGACTGACCGCCGAGGCCGTCCTCGCCGCGATTCGACGCGAGGGCTGCATGACGGTCTTGGCCGCAGCACAATCCACGGCCATCTTTGGCTGTCGGCAGTGCCTTACCCTCTCTCCTCGCGAATGACCGATACCGCCGCTCGAGCATCGATGCGCGCCAGCGCCGCGACGCCTGCCCCCCGTGTCGCGCCGCCGACCTTCGACTGGTTGTTCATCGTGGCGGTGCTGGCGGTGATCGCCACGTTCATTCGCGCGATCTTCTTCACGCCGATGGACGCGCTGCAGGGCCCGGCGCAGAAGATCTATTACGTGCACCCGCCATCGGCGTGGGTCGCGTTTCTCGCGTTCGGCATCGTAGCGGTGGCGAGCATCGGCTATCTCTGGATGAAGGACGTGCGGCTAGACCGGCTTGCCGAGTCGTCCGCCGAGGTGGGCGTGGTGTTCACGACGATCACGCTGATCACGGGATCGTTGTGGGGCAAACCGATCTGGGGCACGTGGTGGACGTGGGATGCGCGCCTGACGTCGACGCTGTTTTTGTGGTTCATCTACGTCGGGTACCTGATTCTCCGCGGCGCCGTCGAGGACCGCGCGATGCGCGCGCGGTACTCGGCTGTGTTAGGCATTTTGGGATCGTTGCTCATCCCGTTCATCCATCTGAGCGTGTATCTGTTCCGCACGCTGCATCCGATGCCCATCATCGGCAAGCCGAGCAAGCCGTCCTTGCCCAACGACATGCTGATCACGTTCCTGATGGCGTTCTGCTCGTTCACGCTGCTGTACCTGGCATTGCTGCGCGCGCGGTACCGATTGGCATCGGATGAGGCGCTGCTCGAGGCGGAGGACGGCCGATGATCCCGCGGAATGCCGGCTACTACCACGTAGCGTACCTCGTCGTCGTCGTCGTGCACGCGGCGTATGCGGTGAGCATCTGGCGGCGGCGTCGTACGGTGCGCCGGCGGCTGGCGGACGCGAGCGGCTCGGGCCCGCGCGGCTGAGCGCCGGCGCGGGCCCCGGACGGTTCCGTTAGGCTTGGCCGCCGTGTTCGGAGATGAGGCGCATCGCCGGCTCGCTCACGAGTTTCTTGAACACGAACCGCTCGCCCCACGACAGCGGCGTGACGTCGCGATATTCGCGCATCACGTCGGCGCCGTCTCCCGGGTGGATCTGCTTGCGCAGCGATGCCCGAACGTTCGGATCGGCGCCGCGCTCGAGCAGCAACTGCGTGAACGGCGCCTCGAACGGTCCGCCGCGATGGTTCATCCAGAATGCCGGCTGCGATACGACGGTGTTGAAGAGCGCGGTGTGACCGCCGAATCCGTCCCGGTCTATGTCGGCCCTCACATTCACATCCATCCCCTGTTCCATGAGCCACCGCCCGATCTCGATCTCGTCGTAGTCGACGCACATGTGGAGCAGCGTCGTCCCGCCGAGCGGCGTGCCGTGCGTGGCCAGCACCTCATCGTGGCAGCCGAGCCCGGGTGGGTAGATCTCGGCGAAGGCGAACGTGCGACGCAACAGGGATGAATCGCGGTCCAGGTGCTGTTCGAGCAAGTCGATGCGGCCGCGGTGCAACGCCATCACCGGCGTGTCCGGCAGCTCGAGGCCGTGCGCGACGTACATCTCGAGAATCGTGTGCTTGGCCGATGGGTTTCGGCTGTCGGACTCGAGCACCACATCCACCGGTGCGACGCGTCGGCCATCGGCGTCGACCACCGGCGCACCGAGCTCGAGCATCAGCGCCGTGCCCTCGACGCTCAGCGTGTACGCAGGGCCGCTGAGCGAGTCGGCCGCCGGGCGAGGTGAGCCTAACCGGCGGTGGAGGCGGCGGGCCGTGCCGACCTTTCCCTGCAGCGCGGCACGGTCCACAGCGTGCACGAGGTCCGACGCACCCAGCTCGAGCAGGGCGTCGATGATGCGGTCGCGGCCCAGATTGGCGGCGTAGCTCATGGGCGGACCCCAATCGCTGTTCGTGCGGACGAGGGCCTGCTCGTGGAGCAGCTCGGGGAACTTGATGATGAGCGCGCGCACGGCGTCGACATCGTCGCGCCAGATCGCGTCGGTGAGCTCGCACGCGTGGACCAAGCGCGGCCAGCTCTGCGCCTCGTAGCTGCGGGCCAGCACGAGCTGCGCGTCGGCGAGCGTGGCCCGCGCGGGATCGATCGGGCGGGGATGAAACTCGGCGAAGTCGGCGAGCGCCGATTCGTCGCCCTCGTGCGCGGCGCGCAGCAGATCCTTGGCTTGATGGCGGAGCTGCTCGAGGTCGGGTCGGACCGGCAAGCGACGGTTAGGCATGACGAGCCTCCTGGGTGCGCCCGTGGTCCGCCGGCATCGGGCAACGGAGGTTCGTGAAAACCGTGGCCTGTCGTGTCGCCAACTCAGGTGGACTCGGTCCTGTCCGCGGACGGGAGGCGCCCTGCGCGCCGTGCCGCAGCGTACCACCAGAGCGGCGGCGGGTCAAGCAACGCCGGGTTACAGCACGGAGAACGGCCACGACGAAACGCGGGCCGCGCACCTGCGCGACCCGCGTTTCATCCACCGGCATCCGATCGGTCCCTCATTCGGAGCGCATGCTCGAGAGTGGGTCGACCCTGGTCGCGCGATGAGCCGGGACGACAGAGGCCACGGTCACGACGAGAAGCGAGCCGGCAGCGACCAGGGCGTAGGTCGTGACGTCGAGCGGGCCGACGCCATAGAGGGCGCCGGCGAGCAGGCGCGCGCCCGCCACCGCGCCCGCGATTCCTAACGCGAGGCCGACGATCGACCAGGCGAGTCCGCGCCGGGCGACGAGCGCCACGACGCTGGCCGGCGTTGCGCCTAACGCGAGGCGGACGCCGAATTCGCGCGTCCGCGTCGAGACCTCGTAGGCGAGGACGCCGTAGATGCCCAACGTGGCCAGCACGAGCGCCAACCCGGCGAAGCTCCCCGCGAGTCCGAGCGCGAAACGCCGTGCGGCGAGACTCGCGCCCACGACGTCCGCCATCGGCTCGATGTTCCGAAGCGGCAGCGAGGGATCCACATCCTTCACCGCGCGCCGCAGCGCGTCGATTGCCGCCCGGGCATCCGACGCGCGCATCACCACCGACAACGTGTGGCTCCACGCCTCCTGCGCGTGATCCACGTACAGCGTGGGAACGGGCGGCTGATCGAGGCCCGCGCTGCGCACGTCGCCGACGACGCCGACGATGGTCATCCATTCGCCGTTCGGGTTAGGCCCGATGCGGATGCGCGTGCCGACGGCGTCGCCATCGCGGAAGTAGCGACGCGCCGCGGTTTCGTTGACGAGGACGCGCTTCGGACCATCCGGGGTGTCCGAGACATCGAAGCGCCGGCCCGCCAGCAGCGGAATGCGCATCGCCTCCAGGTAGTGGCCGCGGATGGCGACATACGCCATGTCGGGAAGGCGTGATTCGTCCACCGGCTGCCCTTCGATGCGCATGCTCGTGGAGACGGAGCCTTGCGTCGGAAGGATCGTTGCGGCGCCGGCCGCGATCACAGCGGGCGCGCGCGCGACTTCGCCTAACACGGCGTCGTAGAACGCGTTGGTCATCGGAATCGAGTCGTATCGCGGACCGCTGACGCGCAGCTGGGCCGTCACGACATGCTCGGGCTCGAAGCCGAGCCGCACGCGCGTGAGCCCGGTGAAGCTGCGCGTGAGAAGTCCGGCGCCGACCAGCAGCATCACCGCGCGCGCCACCTGTGCCGTGACGAGCACGCGCCGCACGCCGGCGCCGCTGCGCGTCGCGTTGGCGCCGCGCCCGCCCTCCTTGAGCGCGTCGTTGACGCCGGCGCCCATCGCGTGCAGCGCAGGGATGAGCCCGAACAGCGCGCCCGCGGCCACGGACACGAGCACGCTGAAGCCGAGCACCTGTCGGTCGACGCCCACGGCGAACAGCGGCGGCAGCGTGCCGGGGTTGATCGCCAGCAGGGCCCGCGTCGCCGCGATGGCGAGCGCGACGCCTAACGCACCGCCGGCCACGGACAGCAGCAGCGATTCGGTGAGCAGTTGCCGGATGATCCGGCCGCGGCCGGCGCCGAGCGCCGCGCGGAGCGCGAGCTCCTGTCGACGGCCGATGGTGCGCGAGAGCGTGAGGTTCATGAGATTCGCGCACGCGATGAGCAGCACGATCGCGGCGGCCGCCTGCAGCAGGAGCAGCGGCGTCCGCAGGTTGCCGGTGGCCCGCTGGTGCAGCGGCGTCGCGATCGCGTTCCGTCCGCTGTCGGCGGCCGGATACTCCACGGCGAGACGATGCGCCACCACCGCAAGGTCCGCGCGGCCGGCCTCGAGCGAGACGCCGGCGCGCAGGCGCCCGATGACGAGCAGCCAGTGCTGCTTGCGCGTGGTCTCGGGTCTGGCCAGATCGTCGCGAATGTCGAGGGGCAGATAGACGTCTTCGGTGCGATCGAGCACGAAGCCGCGCGGCATCACGCCGATGACGGTCATGGACCGGCCGTTGAGCACGAGGCGCCGGCCGACGGCGCGCGGATCGCTGCCTAACGCTCGCTGCCAGAACCCGGAGGAGATGACCACGCTGCTGCTGTCGCCGCCCATGTCGTCGTCGAACGTGCGGCCTAACGCTGCCTCCACGCCGAGCACGCGGAAGAGGTGCGCGTCCGCCGAAATCCCGGTGAGCGTCGTCGGATCCGCGCCGGCAGGCTGCCACACCACCGGGCCCATCGCCGTCGAGTACGCGCCGAGATCGGTGAACGCGTGCTGCTGGGCACGGTAGTCGACGTAGTCGGGCGGCGACAGCGGCGCGTGCGTGCCCGGATCGAACGGCCATGACTCGGTCACCACGACGAGGCGGCCGGTATCGGCGTACGGAAGCGGCCGGAGCAGCACCGCGCGCACGACGCTGAAAATCGCCGTGTTCGCGCCGATGGCGAGCGCGAGCGTCAGGAGCGAGATGGCGGAGAAGGTGGGCGAGCGCCGCATCGTGCGCACCGCATAGCGCGCATCCTGGCGCCACTCCGTTAGGCGGTCGGCGGCGCGCGTGGCGCGGGCGCTCCGCGCATCGGCGGCCCGACAGTACGCGCGCGTGCCCTCGAGGTCGCCGAACTCGGCGGCTGCGGCGCGGCGCGCATCGTCGGCGTTCATGCCGCCGGCGACCAGCTCGCGCACGCGCATGTCGAGGTGGAACGCGAGCTCCGCGTCCACCTCGCGCGCAATGTCGGCGCGCGACCGCCACGGAAAGCGAAATGATGGCCGCGGCCGCGTCACATGGCCTCGCTCATGCGGGCTTGAGTACTTTGGTCACCGCCTCCGCGTACGTCCGCCACACGGCAGACTCGGCGCGCAGGCGCGAGCGCCCGGCGGCCGTGAGCGTGTAGTACTTGGCCTTGCGGTTGTTTTCCGACGTGCCCCAGGACGCCGAGACGAGCCGGCGCTCCTCCAACCGGTGCAGCGCCTGGTACAGCGCGGCGCCGTCGACGGCCAACACGCCGTTGCTGCGCGCGTCGAGCCAGCGCGAGATGGCGTAGCCATGCATGGGCTCCCACGCCAGGGCGCGCAGGATGAGAATGTCGACGGTGCCCTGCAACAACTCGGACGGCGTCCGGCTCACGGGTCTCTTCCAGTCACCAGGTGAGTGGAAAGTCGTCCGACGGTGCGCGGCTGTCAAGGGGCTGCGCCGATGCCGCCGCCGGCCTCTCGCCCCGATGGCGGGTTATTCATTCCATAGAGGGATTTGCATGGAGGTGCTGCGATGTTGGAGCCGATCGTCGTCACCATCGATATCGATGCGCCGCCTAACGATGTGTGGGCGGTGATGAAGGATGTGGAGCACTGGCCGGACTGGACGCCCACGATGCGGGAGGTCACGAGGCTCGACCACGGCCCATTCACCGTCGGGAGCAAGACCCGCGTGCGCCAGCCGCGCATGGGGCCGGCGGTGTGGGAGGTCACGCGTCTCGAGGAGCAGCGCGGATTCACGTGGATGAGCCGGGCTCCCGGCGTCATGACGGAAGCCGACCACGCGATCGAGCCACACGGTTCGGGAAGCCGCGTCACGTTGTCGATTCGGTTTTCGGGAACGCTCGGCGGACTTGCCGGCCGGATGTATTTCGGGCTCGCGACTCGCTACATCGGAATGGAAGCCGAGAGTCTGCGAGCGCGCTGCGAGTCGGCGCACGTTGGTGGCGGCGCAGGGAACGCACACGTATAGTTCGGGGTCGCGCACCAGGGCGCGCCCCGTCCGCGGAAAGGGATCGTCCCGCCTGGCAGATGCTTTGATACATTCGCTACCTCTTTCATGCCCGGCGGGAGCGGACACTCGGGCGCTCATGAAGGAGGCCGTGTGTCCGCACTTCCCCCATCCCCGGATTTTGCCTACGAACGGAAGCGCGCCAAAGATCTGCTCCGCGATTGGCGCGCCGGCGATCGCGATGCGATTGCGCGTGTAGGCGCGCATCTCCGCGACACGACGTCGCCCAAGCTCTCCCAAGCGCAGTTCGTGATCGCGCGCGAGCGAGGCTTCGAAAGCTGGCCCAAGCTCAAGGCGCACATCGAGACGTCGCTCCCGCTCGATGCGCAGGCGGCGCGCCTGCTCGACGCGGTCGAACACGGTCGTACGGGCATCGCATCCCGGCTGCTCGAGCAGCATCCGCGGCTGTCTCAGTTCAGCATCTTCACGGCTGCCGCGGCGGGCGATGCCGGTGAAGTCGCGCGCCGCATCGCGGCCGACCCCGCGTGCGTGCACGAGACGCGCGGCACGCACGCGTGGCCGCCGCTCGCGTACGCGTGCG
>DAHUXU010000668.1 GCA_027307005.1 Gemmatimonadota bacterium | reverse complement strand
GCGGCGATCGCGGCGCCGCGCGGTGCGAGCGACCACTGGCCGGCGGCGTCGCGCGCGAATTCGGGACGGCCGGCGAAGAGCGCGAACGCCATCTGCTCCGCCACCACGCGCGGCGCGCCGGGCAGCTGGCAGACGTGCTCGATGAGCGCGACGGCGTCGGCCGGCCCATTGCCTAACAATTCGCAGGCGCGGCGCGTGAGGATGGTGTCGGTGAGCCGCGTCGAGAGGCCATCCATCGGCGTCATCGGCGGCCCGGGTGCATGTGCCTAACGCGAGCCGCGCTCAGGACCACGGATCGTCGCGCTCGAGGGGCAGCGTCATGCAGCGCGGGCCGCCTCCCCCGCGCACGAGCTCCGCTCCTTCGAACGTGATCACCGCGCGCTCCCCGTCGCGAATGCGCTCCTGGCCCGTGAGGAAGTTGACCGCGGGCACGACCTTGAATCCCATCTTCTGCAGCTCGCACAACGTCGCCTCGTTGCGCGTGTACGAAATCGCGACGCCAGGGCGCGTCGTCACGAAGTTGCAGCCGCTCGACCACTGTTCCCGCTCCTGCACGATGCGATGTTCTCCGCCGCAGAACACCGGCTCCATCGGAAGCCCAACGTTCTGCAATGCGGCAAAGATATTCGGCATCTCGCTCAAGTGCCGCTGGCCTTTGCGGCGATGCAGCACCGCCAGACGTTCGGCCCCCACGAAATGCGGCGGATGGATCGCCGCCAACTCGCGGTCCAACTGCGTGAAGATCATGTCGAGGTGGATCGCCGTGTGCTCCTTGGGCATCACGACGATGATCACGTCCGTGACCGGCGTGTGCGCGAACAAGAGCTCGGAGACATGATCGATGGCGGCGGGGCTCGTGCGCTCGCTGAAGCCCATCACGAGCGTGTCGGCGCGCAACGGGTGCACATCGCCGCCCTCGATCGTGTAGTTGTTTCGGCGCTCGGCCGCTCCGTCGTACAGAATGCCTTGATTGGAGAGCAGCGGATGATAGCGGAACAGCGCCTTCATGATCAGCTCTTCGGACCAGCGCACACCGTAGCGCATGGAGCCGATGAGAAGGTGTCCGCCGATCACCATCGCCGTATCGCGGGTGAAGAACAAGTTGGGCAATGGCGGCAGCATGTAGCCCGACTCGTTGAGCGCTTTGGCCAACGGGCCCGGCTCCTCGCCTTCTCCTTCGATGAGCATCTTCACGAGCTCGTCGGGCGGGCGCTGCCCGATCTTCGAGGCTAACGGACCGGATGGGACGACGTCGGTGGTCTCGCGGACGAGCAGGGTGCGCGCTTCGTCGAGCACCGCGACCTCGGCGAGGAGGTCGCGCACGTAGTGCACGCGCGCGAAACGCTCAAGGATGGCCACGAAGCGCCGATGCTCTCGCTCGGCGCTTTCCAGGTCGACGATGTCGTCGTACAGGTAGTCTTCGCGGTTCGCCGGCGTCACGGCGAGGAGCTCGGGTCCCGGCGTATGGACCAGGACAGAGCGTAGCGACCCGACCTCGGAAGTGACGTTGACAGGCATAGATAGAGCAAGCTAACGCGAACCCATGTGAAGCTGCCATAGCACGGGGTAGAGATTTCCGGCTGGCGTGGGAGCGCGGCGTCCGATAACTTGTGAAGAAATTCACAAGTTCATCCCGCCCACCCGTGAAACGGATCGCTGACTCCACGGTTCGTCGTCTGTCTCTGTATCTGCGCTTCCTCGAGGACTTCGAGAAGCGAGGCATCGGGACAATCTCGAGCGACGAGCTGGCCGCCCGCGGCGGGACGACATCGGCGCAGGTCAGGAAGGACCTGTCGTTCTTCGGCTCGTTCGGGAAGCGCGGACTCGGATACTCCGTCGCCGAGTTGGCGGCGAGACTCAGACAGATCCTCGGACTCGAGCGGGAGTGGCAGGTGATCATCATCGGCGCCGGGAAAATCGGCGCCGCGCTCGCGCAATATCACGGCTTCGCGCAGCGCGGATTCCGGATCGTCGCCGTATACGATTCCGACCCCGCGAAGGTGGGCCGGTCCGTGGATGGTCTGGTGATCCAGGCGCTCGATTCTCTCCCCGATGAAGTGAAGCATCAGCCGGCGGACATCGCCGTGCTGGCCGTACCGGCCACGTCGGCGCAGGAAGTGGCGGACATGGTGGTCAAGGCGGGCATCCGCGCGATCCTCAATTTCGCGCCGCACCAGTTGCAGGTGCCGGACACGGTTGCGGTGAAGGCGGTCAACATGGCGATGGAGCTCGAGGGCCTGTCGTTTGCCTTGACCAACGGGTGACGATCGCCGGACAGTTCGCCGTTCTGCTCGGGACTCCGCCCGTGATCGAGCCCGTCGGGATCCGGGCGGCCAAACTGCTGCGTTAGGCGCACCGCGCGTCGCGCACGGCGCGCGCGAGGTCCGCGAACCGCTCGACGGGCAGCGTCTCGGGCCGCGCGGCGCCATCGACGCCGGCGCGGGCGAGGAGGGCGTCCACCTCGTCGGGCGGGAGGCCGGTGAGCGTCCGCATCACGCGGCGCATCTGCTTCCGGCGCAGACCGAACACGTCCTGCACGAAGCCGCGGAACGACGTCTCGAGGTCAGGCGGCACGACCGGCGAGTCGAGCGGCGTGAGGCGCACGACCGCGCTCTCCACGGAGGGTGCGGGCTGGAACGCGCCCGCCTTGACGCCGAACAGCAACTCGGCGCGCGCGAAGGCGCGGACGTTCACCGAGAGTGAGCCGTACGTCTTGCCGCCCGGCGGCGCCACGATGCGCTCGGCGACCTCCCGCTGCACGAGGAACACGGCGCGTTTGGGCCGCGGCGCTGCGAGGGCCTGGAAGATGATGGGCGTGGTGATGTAGTAGGGCACGTTGCCGACGAGCACGTAGCTGCCCGAGGCCGCGGTGCCTAACTCGCCCACCGGCATCGCGAGCACGTCGCCCTCGATGATCGACACGGCGGCGTCGCCGGCATACCGGAGGCGAAGCGCCGCCGCCAGACCGCGATCCAGCTCGATGGCGATCACCCGCGCGGCCCGCTCGCGGAGCGCGTCGGTGCGCGTCCCGCGGCCGGGCCCGATCTCGACGACCGTATCGTCCGTCTGGAGCATGGCCGCATCGGCGATGCGGCCGAGGATGCGGGGATCGGTGAGAAAGTGCTGGCCGAATCGCTTCCGCGGCCGCGGCGGTGGGGGCGCCGGCGCGCGCGCCGCGCGGCGGGACGGCGGCATCGCGCCTAACTGCGGACCAGCACGACCGCCATGTCGTCGCGCTGGACGGCGGTGCCGGTGTGGTCGGAGACCTGGGCGAACACCTGCTGCAGGATCGTGAACGGAGGCTCGGCGTGCATGCGGCGCACGGTGTCGACGATGGGTTGTTCGCCGAAGCGGCGGCCGAAACGGTCGCGAGCGTCGCTCACGCCGTCGGTGAACAGCAGCAGGAG
>DAHUXU010000665.1 GCA_027307005.1 Gemmatimonadota bacterium | reverse complement strand
CGCCGGCGCGGATGCCGTTCTGGCACGGGGAGTACGCGTCGCGCGCGGCCTCCATCGGCCGCCGCGTGGGCGCGCTGCGCCGCGAGCTGGCGGTGCTCCCGCCGGATGACGAGGCCGCGGCGGCGGCGCTCGCGGCTCGGTTAGGCGCCGACGAGGCATCGACGCGCGAGATGCGCGATTACGTGGCCGAGCAGCGCGCGGCCACCGGCACGATCCCGGACGAGCGCACCGTGGTCGTGGAGCGCTTCCACGACGAGATGGGCGCCGTCCGCGTCGTGATCCACTCCGTGTTCGGCGGCCGCGTCAACGCGCCGTGGGGCATGGCGCTCGCCCAACGCGTCGGCGATGCGTTAGGCAGCGGCGAGTGCCACGTGCAGACGAGCGACGACGGCATCATGCTCCGCGTGCCCGAAACCGGCGCCGCGCTCGACCTCGCCGCCCTGCTCCGCTTGAGCCCCGGCGACGCCGAACAACGGCTCGTCGACGAAATCGGCAATACCTCCCTGTTCGGCGCGCGGTTCCGCATGAACGCCGCGCGGGCGCTCGTGCTGGCGCGCGGCGCGCCGGGCCGCCGCATGCCGCTCTGGCTCCAACGCATGCGCGCACTCGATCTGCTCGACGCCGTGCGCGGCATGCCCACCTTCCCGCTCCTCGTCGAGACGTATCGCGAAGTGCTCGACGATGCGTTCGATCTGCCGTCGCTTCGCGCCGTCCTCGATGCGATCGGCGCCGGCCGCATCACCGTCCGCCTGGTCGACACCGAGGGACCGTCCCCGTTCGCCGCCGGGCTGCAGCTGGGATTCGTGATGGACTGGCTGTACGCCGACGACTCGCCCCGCGCCGAGCGACAAGCGGCGCTCCTGTCCGTGGACCGCGCCTTGTTGGGCGACGTGCTCACGGATGGTCTGTTAGGCGCCGGCGCCGACGATGACGCGCGACGGGCGCTCGACGACGTGGTGGCCGACCGGCGCGGCACATCCGAACGACGCCGGGCGCGCTCGGCCGACGAGCTCGCGTACCTGCTCGACCGTGCCGGTGATCTCACGATCGACGAGCTGCGCGCCCGCACCGCGGCGCGCGACGCGTGGACGGCCCAACGGGATCCGGTCGAGGCGCTGCTCGAGAGCGGTCGCGTGGTCCTGATTCCGTTTCCGGCCGGCGATGAGGCGCTTCGCTGGCGCGCCATCCTCGTGGAAACGTTCCCGCGATACGCTTCGGCGTTCGGCGAAGACGCGCTCGCGCGCCTTCGCGCAGGACCGCTCCTCGCCGACACAGCCGCCGACGTCGTTGTGCCCGGCGCGTTTCGGCATCCGTCGCTCGAGCCCCGCGCGGCGCGTCGAGAGATTCTCGCGAAGTTCGTCTCGCTCGCCGGTCCCGTGACGGTTGCGGACATCACGACGCGCTACGGCTGGCCCGAGGAATGGGTGGCCGCGGTGTTGACAGATTGGCAACGCGCGGGACGGCTCGTGCGCGGTCGCTTCCGGCGCGAGGTGCATGACGCCGAATGGTGCACGACGGGAGTCGTCGATCGCGCCCGACGACGCGCTTTGGCTGCACTGCGCCGCCAGATCCGGGCGGTGGACCTGAGCACGTTCGGCGCGTTTCTGCGACGGTGGCAGCACGTAGATCCTCGCGACCGCCTAACGGGCTCGACGGGACTCGAGGCCGCCGTGCATCAGTTGTCGGGGTTGCCTCAGCCGGCAGATCGGTGGGAACGCGATACGCTGCCCTCGCGCCTCGATCGATATGACTCCGCGTGGCTCTCGCAGCTCGCGACGTCGGGCCAGCTCGAATGGGCCGGCAGCGCACGTCGCTCCGACGCGGGCGCTCCAACCCTGGCGGCCATTCGCTTTTTCCCGCGCGGCGAGGAAGTCATCTGGCTTTCGACGCCGGCGCACGCGCTCTCGGCCGACGCCCAACGCGTGCGCGACGCGCTCGCCCAACGCGGCGCATCGTTCTTTGGCGATTTGGTTTCTGCGACCGGCCTGGGACCGGCTGCGCTTCGCGACGGATTGCGCGAGCTGGTCGCCGCGGGCGCGGCGACGAACGACACGATCGAGGCGATGCGGGAGATCGTTCGTATGCGAGCGCTGCCGAACCGTGAATCGCCGGCGGAAGTCTCGCGCTGGCCGAGCGAGATCATCGGTCGGTCGCCAATAGTGCAGCGCCGGGTGTCCGCGTATCGCTTGCCCAAGTGGCGTCGGCCGGATGTGCCCGGTCCGCAGAGCGGCTGGGTAGGTCGCTGGTCGTTGATCTGGATCGACGACGCAGACCGCCCGCCGGAAGACGAGCACGCCGAAATAGTGGCGCGACGCTGGCTCGACCGATACGGGGTGGTCACGAGTGACTGGTGGCGGCGGGAGCGGCCGCCCGTCGCCTGGCGATCGATCTATCGCGAGCTCAAGCGTCTCGAGGAACGCGGCGAAGTGCGCCGCGGATACTTCGTCGAGGGTATGGCAGGAGCGCAGTTCGCGCTGCCCGCGGCGGTCGAGCTGCTCCGGGGCGTTCGCGAGGAGACTACCGGACGGGACGCGCCGATGGTTGCGATTGCTGCATCGGACCCGGCCAACGTCTTGAACGTGCCGCTGCCGGCTCGGGCGACGAATCCGTTGGAGCATCCGCGCGGTCGCGGCGCGGTGCTCGTGGTGCGCGGCGGGGTGGTGATTCTCTCGGCGGAGTCGGCGGGCCGGCGCGTGGTTGTGCGTCCGGATGCCGAGGAGGGCGACGTGACGGCCGCGGCGCGCGTGCTGGCCGAGTACGTGGACCGCCGGCGGTCGTCCCTTGGCCTAACGCGGCGCCGGTGCCCGGTGGAACGGATCGACGGTGCGGCCGCGGGTGTGAGCCGGTGGGCGGCCGCGTTCGCGGCGGCGGGCTACCGCCGCATTCCACGCGGGTTCGAGTTCGAGCCGCTGGCGCGCTGAGCGCCGGGCGAGCGCCGCCTAACGTAGCGCGTCAGCGGATGTCGTCGCGGCCGAGCGTCGCGCGCACGGCTTCGCGCATCGCGAGCACCGCATCGTCGCGCGACGCGGGCGAGTCATCGCGCACGTGCAGCTCGATGCCGTTGGCGACGGTGATGCGATGCCACACGCCTTCCGTGGCCGTCTCCTGGGCAACGATCGTATCCGCGCCCATGGTGAGCGCGGGTGCGAGCGATGCCGCCACGCGCCGCTCGAGGGCGTCGCCCGTGAGCTCGCGCATCTCGTCGCGAATTTTCTCGAGCGGCTGGCCTTCCCGCTGGCGGATTTTCACGAACAGCAACTGCAGCAGGTGGCGATATCCGTACGTCGCGGACGTGCCGGTTCCTTCGGGCCGGTCGAGCAGACCACTCGCCACATAGTACCGCACAGCGCGCGCACTCGGCTCCGCGCGAGCCGCGGCGTTGGTGGGTCGCATTGCTGCGGCGTTGACCAGGGACGTCGCATGGGCGGCCAGTCCGCGAGCGTTCCACGGCGCGTGGCGACCGTGCGCTCGGAGTAGCGGGACTGGTGAATCAACCATGGGGCAAAGAATAACGGACGCGCCAGTTA
>DAHUXU010000644.1 GCA_027307005.1 Gemmatimonadota bacterium | reverse complement strand
CGTCGTCGAACGGCACAGGGCGAAAGTCTTCGTGGGCGCCCGCGGGAACGCCGGCCGCACTGCTCCACCAGTCGAGCCACCCGAAGTAGCCGGCGCCGATCACGAGCGGCCGGCCCGTGAACGCGCGCGCGATGCGAATCGCCGCGGCCACGCCTTCGGCGCCGCTCTTGAGGAATCGCACCTGCTCCGCGCATGGAATCACTTCGCACAGTCGCTCGGCGACCTCCACCTCGAGCACGTGCGAGAGGCCCGCCACGTTGCCCTGCCTCACGGCGTCGGTCACGGCGTGCGTCACGCCTTCGTGCGCGTAGCCCAACGCGACCGCGCCGAGGGCCATCGTGCAATCCACGAGCTCGGTGCCGCGCGTCGTCGTGAGGCGGCATCCCGATGCGCGCACGAAGTGTGTGAGCGAGCCATCCCAGTCGGGGCCGACGAGCGCGTCAGGCCGTTTGCTTCCCGTCGACGAACCACCCGGGATCACCGCGGCGGCGCGTGCGCGCCAATCGGCATCCACGACGGCTGTTGACGGAGACGGCAGAGCCATGTGATGGAAAAAGTCCGGACCGCGCTCGTGCGTCAAGGGTCGGCGCGGGCGCGGTCCAGCGCTCGCAACGTTTCGAGCGCCATCGCGCGCAGCAGCTCGATCTCGCGCGCATCGGGCGCGGCGCGATACGACAGCGACCGCACGGTGCGCAGGATGAGCTCGGCGTTGCGCGTGCGAAAGAAGCCGAGCCCTGCGAGTGCGCGCTCGACGTCGGCGAAGAGGCGCTCGTATTGCGCCGACGTCGCTGGCGGCGCGTCCTTGCGCGGCGGCGCGACGCGGCGCGACACATTCGCGGCGGCCAGGTGCAGCTCGTACAGCGCCACCAACACGGCCTGCGCGAGATTGAGGGACGCATGGTGCGTCGTCGGGATGGTGACGACGACGTGCACACGATCCAGCGCCTCGTTGGACAGTCCTTTGTCTTCGCGACCGAAGAGCAGCGCGACGGGATGGTCGGCGGCGTGCGTCACGGCTTCGGCTGCGGCTTCGCGCGGCGCGGCCAGCCGCCACTTGGCGCTGCGCCGGCGCGCCGTGAAGCCGGCCACGAACACGCAGTCGCCTAACGCATCGTCCAGCGTGTCGTAATGCTCGATGCGCTCGGCGACATCCCTGGTGTCATGCGCCACGCGTTCGATGCGCGATCGATCGTACGCCACCGGCCGCACGAGGCGCAGGGTGGTCACGCCCATGTTCTTCATCGCGCGTACGGTGGCCGCGATGTTCACCGGATCCTGCGGCTCATCGAGCACGAGGCGGACGCGCGAGAGCGCCGACTCAGCCATCGATCTTGAAGCGCAACGCGTGGGACGGCGATTCGCGGTCGCCGCGAAGGTAGACGCGCTCGCCGGCGCCGCCGCTCAGCACGAGCTGGCCGCGGCGTCGTTCGCGCTCCGGACCCATGTCGTTGACCACGACTTGAATCGCGACGGTGCGATCCGGCGCATCGAGCGCGCCCAACGGGACTTCGAGGCGCATCGTGTAGCCGTCGGCGGTGCGGTTCCAGGTCGCGACGAGCGGAACATCGTCGCGCGCGCCGTCGGCGACGTGGACGCGCACGGCGTGCGGCTCGATCTGCGGCACGGCGAGCCACGCCATCGGTCTCGACTCGGCGTCGGTCCAGATGTGCAGCTGCGCACCGTCGCTGTTGATGTCCGGGTACTCGTTGTCCAACCGCGGATCAACGGCATCGGGCGGGCGAAAAATCACGGGCGATTTCCCCACCTGCACCGTGACGACCAACGCGGCGTGCTCGACGCCCAACGAGACCTGCGCGGTGGGTGAGCCGGCATCGCTCCACGTGTCCTCCGATGCGCGGTAGGCGTGTTCGCCGAGCGTGAATTCCACGGGCGACGCCGGCGCCGCCGGCAGGCGGATCGGCGGCGCGGAGCGCGCAGGCGGTCGCGGCTCGGCGCGTGCCGGCGCCGCGACGCGTCCGCCGAACGCAATGCTGCTCCGGGCGCCGTGCGTGTCGAAAGCGACGGTCCACTGGTCGTCCACGAGACGGTGCGTGTGGGTCGACCCATCGGCGAGGGTGGCGACGAGCGCGTCGCCGTCGAGGCGCGCGGCGCTCACCGCGCCATCCCAGTTCCAGAGCGTCGTGACGGCGCCCGTCTCACCTCGACTGCGGACCAGATAGAACGCGCGCTCACCCTGTCCCGGCGCGCCGGGGCCCGTCGCGCGCCAGAGCTCGGCGGGCGCGGCCGGCATGACGAACGCGGCCGCCGTATTTCGCCGCTCGATGACGATGGCCGCTCCGCCTAACGCGTGCGCGACTTCGGCGCCGCGAACGAACACGAATCCATCCGTGGTCGCCGGTCCGCCGTCGAGCGGGTGCGGCGCGAACGTGGTGCCGCGCGGCGCGCCCTCGAGGTGCAGCGGCAGATCGATCTGCACCGGATGGCCGCACTCCCACGACAGCCGGTCCACCGCATAGTCGGGCATGGCGACGAGCGACCGGCGGAGCCGCGTCGCGTCCGCGCCTTCGCCTAACACGACGCCGGCATCCACCCATCCGGCGCCGCCGCGCTCGTCGTACGCGCGCAGCGTCCCGTCCGCTTCCGCTTGCGAGCGACCGTCCGCGAGCGGCGCGTTGTGTGCCAGCGTGCTCCGGTACCAGTGGAGCGACGGATCGACGTACGAGCCCGTGCCCATGTCGTCCAGCCAGCGGTCCGCGCCGCGCGACAGCAGCAGATTCAGGCGATCCGGATGTCCGTGGCCGCCGCCCGAATGGCCGTAGTCGAGCGCGAGGTACGTGCGGCCGGCATCGCGCCGCAGCACGGCCAACCCCTGGCCGGCGAGCAACGCCGAGCGCGCGGGCAGCGGAGCGAGCCGCGGCAGCGTCTCGCGCGCCAGGAGCAACGACCGCCAGCCGAGGTCCGCTCTGCCTAACGCTGTCGCCGCCTCGTTCCGTTCCGAGTCCGCCGTCGAGCGCCAGCGGCCGGTGTCGCCGCGCGGCGCGTCGCATCCCTCGTACAGCGTCCAGAGCGCGCCCAACAGCCGCGGGTCGTCGCGCCGGGCCACGCCCAGCTCGCACGACTCGGCAAACCGCCACTGGCGCAGCGACACCGCATACTGGGAATCGCGCCGCGAGGGAAACGTGAAGTCGGGCAGCGCCGACGCCAGCGGCGTGGCGAATCCCTCGGCGAACCGGTCGCCTAACGACGGCGGCACGGGCACCCCGACCCGCTCCATCATCGTCACCCCGTACCAGAGGCCGCGGTGCGCGAACAGGTGATAGTTCTCGCCCTCGTACCACGTGCCGTCGGCGAGGAGCCCGCTCGCCAGCTGCGCCAGCACGCCCGACGGACTCGCAATCGCCCGCTGCGCCAGTCGCGCCTCGCCCAACAGCGTGCCGCCGGCCAGCAGCGCGGCATCGTTCCACACCTGGCGGTTGGAGCCGCCCTCGTCGTACGACGCAATGAGCGCCATGCTCGGCTCGATGATGCGTTCGCGAACGCGCGCGCCAACCGAGCCCGCCGCGCCAATCGCTTCGAGCAGATCGAGGGCGATCGCGAGCTGGAGCACCCAGATCGACTCGAGGTACGTAGAGAAAAACGGACGCGACGGTCCGAGCACATTGTCGCGGTTCGGGTACGCGAGGTAGCGCTCGCTGTATTCGTCGAGCACCTGCAGCGCGAACGACGCGAGCGACGCATCGACGCCGAGCGCCGCCAACGTCGCCGCGTGCACGGCACGCTCGGCCAGCCAGAGCTGGTACCACGTGACCCACC
>DAHUXU010000640.1 GCA_027307005.1 Gemmatimonadota bacterium | reverse complement strand
CGAGTCGCGCGTCGCGAGGTAGGCATTCGCCGCGCCTAACCCGCGGGCAATGTCGGCGGTGAATTCCGCGGCGAGCCGGGTCTCGCGCTGGATGTCTTCCAGCACGTGGTCCACGGTGTTGGCCGTGGCGCTCATCGACAGACGCGCCAGCACCCCGGCGGTGATCAACAGCAGAACCAGCGCGCCGAAGCCGAGGAGGAGACGCGCGCGAATCGTCGTCGTGCGCTGGAGCGGTGTGAAGGTCGCCTCGCTCATCGGCTGCTCCCGGCGCCGGGCGTCACGAGCTCGAACGCGCCATGGCGCACGCGGGTCACACGATACGATGACGTGACCGGGTCGCCGCCCGGGCCGAAGCGCAACACACCGGTGATACCATGGTACGCGGTTTCGTCGGTGAGCGACGCGAGATACGCCCGGATCGCCGCGCGGTCGGGACCGGCCTCCTGCACCGCTCGCGCCATCATCCGTGCCGCGTCGTAGCCTAACGCAGCGTACGCGTCGGGGACTTCATGGTAGCGCGCGCGGAAATCGGACACGAAGCGCTGCACCTCGGGGCGAGGATCCTCGACGGTGAACGCGGTGCCGACGTACGTGCCCTCGGCCATCGCCGTGTCGGCGACAATGCCCGTCCAGCCGTCGCCGCCCAGAAAATCGGTCGCGAACTTCTCGCGCTTCGCTTCGCGCAGCACCACGAGCCCCGAGTTCTGCGTGCCGACCACGAACACCACGTCGGGGGATCGCGTCTTGTAGTACGCGATGTACGGTTCGGCGTTCGTGATGTCGGCGGAAATCGGATCGATGCTCACGATCTCCCCGTCGAAGGCGCGCCGGAAACTCGAGGCGAGCCCGCGTCCATACGCATCGTTCTCGTACAGCACCGCCGCGCGCTTGCGACCCAGCGCCTCGGCGAAGTGCGCGATCGTGATGCCGTTGCTCGAGTCGCTGGAGATCACGCGGAACACCCACGGCGACATTCCGGTCAACTCGGGTGTGGTCGCCGAAGTCGCGATCGCCGGCAGCCGCCCACTGTCGTAGACTTTCGCCGCGGCGACCATCGCGCCCGACGTGACGTGTCCAATCACGCCGACGACGGCCTGGTTCGCGACGAAATCCTGCGCGATGCCGGCCGCTTTCGCGCCGTCAGCGGCGTCGTCGCGTTCCTCGAGCTCGAGATGCTTCCCGCGGACGCCACCCGAGTCGTTGACCTCGGCGATGGCCATCTCGATGCCTTTCTTGGTCATGTCGCCGAACGGCTGGGCGAACGGACCGGCGACGCCAAGCTGAATCGTTGGTGAACCGCCGGAGCAGGCGCCGGCGATGACGCAGAGCAGCGAAGCAATGAGGGAACGCGCGCTCACGGCGAGTATGGAAGGCGGTGCGGGTCTAGCGGTGCGCCAAAGCGCTCACGCGTCGTTGGCAGCGCCCGCTGAATGAGATGACTTTCACGGAGATGGCTTCGGTGGCGCAGAGCGTACTCTCGGGACGAAGCGCTGACCGACGTGTAACAGAGCGCTCCACTGATCGGGCGCCTGAACGAAGGTCTTTGTCGTCCGCGACCTCACTGCCCTGTGCAGCGGCGCGTCCGGCGCCAGCTAGGTCAGGCCTAAGGCGCGTCCGAATCGCCCTGTCGGTCGATTTCTGCAGATTCGGCGCGTACGGCGATACACATCACGGTCGTTTGGCCGTCTGTGTACCGTCTTTATGCTCCTGCGTGCTGCATTATTGGCAGGATTTCACGTACAGCGGAGGTTATCATGAGTGGCCCACGTAGGCGGTCCTGCTCTCGACCGCGTCTCGCCCGGCATGCGCGATAGCCGAGGGTTGAAGCGCTGTGCTTCGCAATCGCGACGCGGCTCGCTGCGCCAGACCAACCATGTCCGGCGCCGAAACGGTGAAGAGCCGGATGACTCTCCCCGATGACGCCCGCACCGGCGCGATAGCCACGACCGGTGCCGTGGCCAGGCTGGTGGCCGCCGGACGACTGCTCGGCGCCGCAAGGAGCAGTGTGATCGCGATGCTTCCTGCGACCGTCAGCCAACGCGATGCGCGGCGGATCCGTCCCGCCCGCGCAGCGTGATCGGGCACGTCCTCCGCGGGCGCGGCGCTCGCCGGGGCGTCGGCCGGCATCGTTGGTGTCGGCGGCGTCGCCCGGAGGGAAGCCGCGATGTCTGTGGCCAGAGCCGAAACTCGCGGATCCGGCGCCAGGTCGTACTCATCGCGCAGCCGGCGGACGAGCCGGTCGTACGCAACGAGCGCTCGCGCGAGCGCATCGCGCGTCATCGGCGCCTTGAGCGCATTGAGACGATAGAGCGCCGCGTCCACGGACAACGGCGCCATGCCGAGCCAGCGGGAGGCGAGCGTCGCGCACTCGTCCCACTCGCGGGCGCGTGCAAGCGCGAAGCAGCGACCATCGCACGCCGCGAGGAACAATCGCTCGAGGCGCTCGCGCTCGCGCGTGGCCCACTGCTCGAACGTGCACGAGCGCGGCACGCAGACGCCGTCCATGAATGGGCCCCCATACAGTTGCACGACGCGCGCAGCATCGCGCGCGGTCGACGCAGCGGAGAGCTCGAGCGCGTCGACGCTCAGCCGGCAATCGGGAGCGATCCACACGTCGGTCTGCCGGGACGCGATCGCGTCGCGGCCGAGCACGCGGCGGAGGTGGGACAGGGCGTCGCTCAGCGAGTGCCGGGCGCGCTCTTCGTCCTGGTCGCCCCAGAACATTTGGGCGAGGACGGAGCGCGACAGCGGGCGGCCCGCAGTGGCGAGGACCGCGAGCAGCGCGAGCTTTCGCCGGCGCGTGGCGAGCGACGCATCCTCGGACCCGTCGGAGGCGATCAGCGCCAGTTGGCCCAGCGTGATGAGTCGAAAGGTTTGGTCGCTCAAGGTGTCGAGGCCGTTGAAGTCGGCGTGCGGGGCCGATTACCCATGGCGCCCTGGGACAGAACCGGAGCCGATACAGATGTCGGCGCATCGTTCGCCATGCGGATGAAACGTCTGGTTGGCCGTGATTTTCTCGTTCGGCCATCGGCGTGCGCCTCGGGTGCCGGCGGCGCGCGGCCGGCGGGCTGGGCAGTAGCGAGACGAGCGGGGCAGTGGGGCGCGTCGCGGCAGATCGTGCGGTGCGTGCCAGTTGTACCCTGGCGTAGTATCTTCGTCCGCACGGGTCGTGCGGGCTGATGCGGAGCGATGTCGACGGCGGTTAGGCGGAACCTTCTGTGGAGTCGAGACTCATGCGTCACGTGACGGCAGTACTCGGACTGGCGTGTGCGGCGTTCGTCGGCGCCGGCGCGCCGGCGGCGGGCCAGAGCATTTTCAGCAAGTTAGGCAGCAAGGCCAAGCAGGTCGCCAACGACAAGGCGAATCAGGCCATGGACAGCGCGGTCAGCAAGGCGGCGCAGGCGGTCGTCTGTGCGGTGACCGACATCGCCTGCATCTCCAAGGCAAAGGCGAGCGGGAAGCCCATCAAGGTGACCGACGCGAGCGGGAAGCCGGTGTCGAGCGCCGATTCCGCGGCGGCGATCAGCGCCGCGGCGTCGCAAGCCGCGTCGGCCGCACAGCCGGTGCTGGACAGCGCGACGGGCGCCGGGGCGGCGGCGGCCACTGCCGCTCCAATGTCTAACACAGTGTTAGTCAACTACGATTTCGTGCCGGGCGACCGCGTGCTCTTCGCCGAGGATTTCGCCGGAGACAACATCGGCGACTTCCCGAAGCGGCTCGACCTCGTGTCGGGCAATTTCGAAGTCGCCGAGTCGAACGGCGCCCGCTTCCTCCGGGCGACCGGGCTGGGCCAGGTCAAGATTCCTCTTCCCGAGGCGCTGCCGCAACGCTTCACCCTCGAATTCGACTTCGACGGCGATCGCACACAAGGATGGGTCAATGCAATCCAGTTCGCCGACCCGGCGGTCGCGACGGCAGGAATGTCCAAGATCGAGTTTCGACCGGACTATGGGGGAGTGGCCGGCCCGGTGACCGCCGAGGTGCACCTCGACGCCAATGCGATTCACCACCCGACACACGTCGCGGTCATGGCCGATGGGGCCTACGTGAAGGCGTACTTGAACGGCGTACGCGTCGCGAACGTCCCCAAGGCCCAGCTCGGGCGCACGAAGGGCATCTGGATTTTGGTGAATGGGAATCAGGCGGACCCGGCATCCATCAGCAATATCCGAGTCGCCGAAGGCGGCAAGCCGTTGTACGACGCGCTGGCGGCGAAGGGTCGAGTGGCCACACACGGCATTCTGTTCGATGTGGGCTCCAACCAGATCCGCGCCGAGAGCACCCCGACGCTCAAAAGCATCAGCGACATGTTGACGGCACACCCCGAGCTCAAGCTGATGATCGAAGGTCACACGGACAACGTGGGCAGCGCCGAGAGCAACCAGTCGTTGTCGGAGCGGCGCGCCGCGGCGGTGAAGCAGTATCTGGTGACGACGGCGCACATTGATGCGGCGCGTCTCTCGACGAAGGGCTACGGTTCGAGCAAGCCGATCGCGTCGAACACGACGGCCGAGGGACGTCAGGAGAATCGTCGGGTCGAGCTGGTGAAGATGTAGGCGTCCATCGTTTCGAGCAGGTCGAGGCACGGTGCCGGCGGCGCTGCCGGCGTGCTTGTGCACGGCAGGCATGGCGCGGCCCGGTGTCGCGCCAAGCCCTTGGCCGGGCGCCCGTTGGGGGCGCTGAGCCGGCCCGGTTGGCTGCGCGCGCTGTTCACGGAAACGTGCAGAAACTGCACGGTAGCGGCGGCGCAGGGCATTCTTTGGCTGGAAATTGGCTGGGATGCGGTGTAATTTGTGCGGGTGGAGCAAAGTTCATGGTGCGCTAGCACCGCATGAATGTCTTGCTCGAGGCCACTCGCCACCCGCCAACCAGGTCGACCGATGCCATCAACCATCACTCGTAAGGCGATCCTCAAGGACATCACGGACCGTCCCGCGCACGACGGTGCCCGCATGAACGGCAGCACGCCGGCGGCGCATCCCCCGACATCCGAATATTTCGGCGTCAACACGTTTGGCGTTAGGCAGATGCGCGCCAAGTTGCCGCGCGACGTGTACGCCAAGCTCCTGTCCTCGATCCGTCACGGAAAGAAGCTGGACCAGGACATCGCGCCGACCGTCGCCCAGGTGATCAAGGAATGGGCGATCTCGCGCGGCGTCACGCACTTCACGCACTGGTTCCAGCCGCAAACCGGCCTAACGGCAGAGAAGCACGACGCCTTCCTGTCGTTCGACGACGACCGCCAGCCCATGGAATCGTTCACCGGCGAACAGCTCATCCAGAGCGAGCCGGATGCGTCGAGCTTCCCCTCGGGCGGCCTCCGCGCCACCTGGGAAGCCCGCGGCTACACGGCGTGGAATCCGGCCAGCCCCATCTTCATCGTCGAATCCGGCAACACGCGCACGCTGTGCATTCCGTCGGTCTTCATCGGCTACAACGGCGAAGCGCTGGACGAGATGACGCCGCTGCTGCGCAGCTCGGACGTGTTGTCGCAGAAAGCCATCGGCCTGCTCGAGCTGTTAGGCGACCGCGGCGTGTACCGCGTGTACACCACGCTCGGACCGGAGCAGGAGTACTTCCTCATCGACCGCGCGCATTTCGCCATGCGGCCCGACCTGGTGATGGCCGGCCGCACGCTGTTGGGCGCGGCGCCGCCGCGCGGCCAGCAGCTCGAAGACCATTACTTCGGCGGCATTCCCGAGCGCGTGCAGGCGTGCATCGCCGAAGTCGAGCACGAGCTGTACAAGTTGGGCGTGCCGATCGTCACCCGGCACAACGAGGTGGCGCCGAGCCAGTTCGAGATGGCGCCGATGTTCGAGGAGACGGACGTCGCAGTCGATCACACCCAGCTGGTGATGGCGACGCTGCGCAAGGTCGCGCTGCGCCACGGACTGCAGGCCGTGCTGCACGAGAAGCCGTTCGCCGGCATCAACGGCTCGGGCAAACATTGCAACTGGTCGATGGCGATCGCCTCGGACCACGAGCTCGACGGCGTGAACCTGCTCAAGCCGGGGAAGACGCCGCACCAGAACCTCCGCTTCCTCATCTTCCTCGCCGCCGTCCTCAAGGCCGTGCACAAGCACGCGGCCGTGCTGCGCGCCGGCGTGGCGACATCGGGCAACGAGCACCGGTTAGGCGCCAACGAAGCGCCGCCGGCCATCATCTCGGTGTTCATGGGCGACATGCTGACCCGCGTCATCGACGACATCGCCAACGCCAAGACCTCACCGAGCAACGCCGAGCAGGCGATGATCAAGTTGGGCGTGGCGAAGCTGCCGGAGATCCAGAAGGACAACACCGATCGCAACCGCACGTCGCCCTTCGCCTTCACCGGCGCCAAGTTCGAGTTCCGCGCCGTGGGCGGCTCGCAGACCATCGCGTTCCCCGTGATGGTGCTCAACGCGACCGTCGCCGAAGCGATCGGCGAATTGACCGAGCAGCTCAAGGCCGCGCTCCAGAGCACGAAATCGGTGGACGACGCCGTGCTCAAGGTGGTGCGCAAGGCGTTCAAGGAAACCGCCGATGTCCGCTTCGAAGGCAACAACTACTCGGACGACTGGGTCAAGGAAGCGGCGAAGCGACGGCTGCCTAACTTGCGCCGGACGCCGGAGGCGCTCGAGGAGCTGATCACCAAGCCCGCGCGCGCGCTGTTCGACCGGCTCGGCATCCTGACGCGCGAGGAGCTCGAGTCGCGGTTCCACGTGCACATGGAGCGCTACACCAAGGACATGCTCATCGAGCTGCACACGGTGCGGCAGATGGTGGACACGATGGTGCTGCCGGCGGCGTTCGCCTACCACGGCGCGCTGATCGACACCGCCGCCAAAGCCAAGGAGCTCGGCCTACCGGTCATTCCGGAGCTGGAGACGGCGAAGGAGGTCGGCACCGTGGCGCAGCAGATCCAGAAGCGCCGGACGGCGCTGGCCAAAGTGATCGACCAGGCCGATCGCCTCCACGAGGACCCCCTCACGCAGGCCAAGCTGCTCACGTCGGAAGGCGCCGATCGCATGGCCGAGCTCCGCGCGAGCTGCGACGCCATGGAGCTGCTCGTGCCCGACGACCAGTGGCCGCTGCCCAAGTATCGCGAGATGCTGTTCCCGGTCTAACGCGACACGCGCAGTGGACGAGCACGCGGGGGCGGCGCACGATGCGTCGCCCCCGCGGCGCATCGGCGCGCCACCCGTGCACCGAGGCCGGGCACGCAAAGTATCGGCGCCCAATGTGTTGACATCGTTGATGCCGAAACGACAGAGAGACCATAGCTTGGCGCACCCACCAGTCTGCTCGATCACACCATGTGGAGGAGCGCCATGCCTGCACCGACAGCATCTCTGAGATCCTGGACGCGACGCGCGCTCGTGCTCGCGACGACAGCAGCGTTCGCGGCATGGATGCCCGCCACCGCGCACGCGCAGTTGGGCAAACTCGTGAAGAAGGCCGTCGACAAGGCGTCGCCGGGTTCGGCCAAGGCGGCAGGCCCGGCCCCCGTGTACGACGAAACCACCATAGAGCTGGGCAGCGCGCAGGTCGACCAGATGATTGCCGGCCTAACGGCGGAGCGCAACATTCTCGTCGGCTCCGGACAGAACGGCCTCCAAGCCATGATCAAACGGCGGCAGGCCGCGTCCGACCAGCGCTCCAAGATCGCCGACGCACACGACAAGGATGAACAGGCGTACGAGAGCAGTTCGTCCAAGATCGATGCGTGCCGCAGCCAGACCCTCGACGCGTTGCAGCAGACACACACCAAGGAGGCCCAGGCGAAAGCGATGAGCGATCCGGCCTTCCAGCAGCGATACATGCAAGCGGCACAGGCCATGGCACAGGCGAACGCCCGCGGCGATACGGCAGCCGTGCGCAAAATACAGATGCAGCTCATGCAGGCGGCGTATCCGAATGCCAAGGAAGACACGGCCGCGGCGGACGCGAAGTGCGGGAAGCCGGTGCCGGAGCCGGCGTGGCGCGTCCAGCGCGATGCGCTCTCGAAACTGGAAGACGCGCTCAGCGACTCGATTCGCGCCACCCAGGACACGGCCGAAGTAACCGGCGCGAGGAAAAGCGGCCTCACGGCTCCGCAGTTCGGCACCGCGCGCGAGCGCATTCTGACGTTCCTCGCGAATCAGCATCGAAGCGGGGGCATCCCGGGCTACAGCCAGAAAGAAGTCGATGCGTTAGGCGCGAAGGCGGCCGAGCTGCACCAGTTGATCGAGGACATCGAGAAGGCGAGCCAGACCTGATGGTCGGACGACGCCTGGCGGCCGCAGCGGCCTTCGCGCTCTGCGCGTCGGTCGCTGCACCCGCAACGCCGCCACGCCGCGTGTCCGTGCTGCCCGCGAGCGCGCTCGCCGTCGAGGGCAGCCACGGGATGCGCACGTGGTGGCGCTCGGACCATGCGCCATCGCGCTGGACGGCGCCACTGCCCGAGGTCGCGCACGCGCTGGCGTGGCAGCCGGTGGCGGCAGGAATCGACTGGGCATCGATGCGGCTCGGCGGACGGGGTGAAGCGTGGCGGATTCGTGTGATGATCGTGCGCATCGACCCGCGTCTCACCACCCTGCGGCTGGACACCGCATTCGCCGGCAACGGCATCGCCGCCGCCTGGAGCATCGCGCGCGCGCCAAAGGAAGCGCGAGTAGCGCTCAACACCGGGCAGTTCGTCGGTTCGATGCCGTGGGGATGGGTCGTGCTGCACGGCCGGCAGTTTCTATCGCCGGGACACGGGCCGCTGTCCACGGCGGTCGTCATCGACACGGCCGGCCGCGTGCACTGGCTTGCGGGCGACAGCGTCGCGCGCTCGGTTTCCGGCGTCGAGGCGGCGTTCCAGTCGTACCCCACGCTGCTCGACGGAGACGGCGACGTTCCGGCCGCCCTGCACGCGCCCGGCTCGGGTGCGGCGGCCATCGACCTCGCGCACCGCGATGCGCGGCTTGCGTTAGGCGAACTGCGCGACGGCCGGCTCGTGGTGGTGCTGACGCGGTTCGATGCGCTCGACGGCGCGATGGACTTTGTCCCGTTCGGACTCACGACGCCGGAAATGGCCGCGCTCATGGGCGCCATCGGCTGCCGCCACGCGGTCGCCCTCGACGGCGGTATCTCGAGTCAATTGCTGATTCGCGATGCACGCGGACGCACGTTCTCGTGGCGTGCGTTGCGCAACGTCCCGCTGGGGCTGGTCGTCGTGCCGCGAGCGACAGCGGGCCACTGACCGGCCCTCGCCGCAAAGGTGCGGCTCGCACGGTCGCAGCCGGGAACAATCGCTCGGTCGCGAAACCTTGTCGATGAGTGGTACTTTCCGACACGGTGATCCACGCGACCGTCCAACCTGCGAGCGCTCTTATGAATTCTGCAGTGACGACACTCCGCATCCTCGTGCGGCTCTCCGGCCTCATCCTCATCATCCTCGGCATCATCTACTGGACCGGACATGCGCTCGGCCTCATTCCGGTGCACATGGTCATTGGTCTCCTGCTCGCCGTGTGTCTGTGGCTGCTCGCAATCCTTGGCGTAAAGGCGCACGTGAGCGGCGGCTTTGTCGCACTCGTTGCGGAGTGGGCGCTCGTCATGGTGGTCTTTGGCGCGGTGCAAGCTCGTTTGATGGTCGGCAGCGCGCACTGGGTCATCCAGGTGCTGCACTTGCTCGTCGGGATCGCGGCGCTCGGGCTGGGCGACCAGTTGGGCATGCGATTGTCCCGCGCGGCGTACCAGGCGCAATAGCGCACCGCGTGCCGCGGCGAGAGCGGAGCAGGGAACTTCGGCGGCGGCTCGTCCTAACATAAGAGAGAGCATCTTCGACTCACTGCCCGCCACCACGCGTCAGTCGTGACTCACGCCCGCATTTCGTTCGGCATCGCCTTCGTGGTTGCGCTGGCGAGCTGCTCGCATCAGGGCAGGTCAGTCGCGCCGTCGCCTGCTCCCATGCCCGCGTCGCTCGACGTTGCGGTGACGGACGCAACGGATTCCATCGCCGAGTGGCTGAGCGGCGCGTACCAACTGTCGGCTCGGTCGGGTGACACGGTGCGTCTGGAACCGCTCGCCAACCACGCGGGACCGGCGTTGGTGCTGCACCGGGTGCCGGCGCGCGCCGCGCGCGATGCGATCGACGCCGGCGTGGATGCGCTGCTCACGGATGATCCCGACGCCGTCGCGTACGCGGCAACGCGCGCGGACCTCACCTCGATACCGTCGGGCTGGAATCGCGCCTACGGGCTCCTCGTGCGCGGGGGAGACGAGTCGACCGATGGCGAACCAGCGCCGGCGCGCGACAGCTTGCGGACGGAGCTCGCGATCGGCGCCGTCCGCGTCGAGGCACGTCCGGCACGCGCGGCGAGCGACGGCGCTTGCACCGACCCGGGCGGCGCCACGGCGCCGACAACCGGCGGCGCTGCCGCACCCGGCCCGCGCATCGTGTATTCGCGCACCGACCACGTCGCGCGCTCGCTCGCGGCCCGGTTGGTTGCGTTCGGCGCGTCGCGGCGCGATCTCTTGGCCGCGCTCTCCCCATCGCTCGTACGCGCCGGCAGTTCGTTGCGCGCGGAAGGCGTCGATGCGGGTGAGGGCGCGCGCGAGGTGGCGCGCGGGAGCGCTGTCGCCGCGGTGGTTGCCGTTCCGCGGTCGCCGGACTGCGGCGCCCGCGCCGTGCCGGGAATGGATCCGGCGCTGACGCGCCTGATTCCGTTGATCGAGACGCGCGAGCGCCTCATCGCCAAGCGCAGCCTAACGGACGGAGCGCTCGCCACGCTGGCTCGTGCGATCGGCGATTCCGCGCAGGCAGAACCGTGACGTTTCGCGCGCGCCTCATGATCGCCTTCGGCGTGGTCGCGCTGGCGCCGCTCGTCGTGATCGCCGTCGGCGTGCGCCGGGAGATGGATCGGCGCCTAACCGCGCAGGATGAGCGGCGCGCCGCGGCGCTCGCCGCCGTCGCATCGGCAGACCTGGCGCGAGGCGGCGTGTCGATCGGCGACCGGCTCTCGTCGCTCGTGGCCGCGCTGGACGACGACAACCGCTTCCGCCTCGCCGTCCTCCAGGGCGATGCCGCGGGCCGCGCGTACGTGCTCGATCTCGCCGGCCGGGAGATGCGCCTCACCGGGCTCTCGATGCTGCAGATCCAGGATTCGTCCGGGCGGATTCTGAGCTCGGGCCACTTTCGCAACGAATACGACCGCCTCGAGCCGGATCTGCCGGTGCTGCTCGCCTCGGTGCGCCGTGCCGCGCTCGTGCACGCGCGGACGCCGGACGGACCGATGCTCGTGCTGGCTCGGGTCGATTCCGTTAGGCTGGCGGGCCGCCGCTTCGCCGTCGTGGGCGGCGTGCAGGTCGACTCGGCGTTTCTCGGACGTCTCGCTCCCGGCGCGGATTTCTCGATGGCGCTGGCGCTGGCCGGCGGCGACAGCATCCGGTCGGGGGGCGAGGTGCAAGGCGAGTCGCACGCGATGGTCGTGTCGCGCATCGACATTCCGTACATCGCGGCCGGCGCGGGCGGTGCGCGCGGCGTAGAGACCGCGTCGCTTACGCTCTCGCGCTCCACGGCGGCGCTCGACGCGCTGGAGCGCAGCGTAGACCTCTGGTTCATGGCGGCCATCGCGACGACGGCTGCCGTTGCGCTCCTCGCGTCCACGTGGCTCGCCGCCCGCGTGAGCCGTCCGCTGCGCGAGCTCGCCGAGCAAACGTCGCGCGTCGACCTGGACCGGTTGGATGTCGACTTCAGCGCCGGACGCGACGACGAGATCGGCGCGTTGTCGCGCCTGTTAGGCGCGATGACGCGCCGGCTGCGCGCGAGCGCCGCCCGCGAGCGCGACGCGGAGCGTCGCGCGGCGGTCGGCGATCTCGCGCGCCAGGTCAACCACGATGTCAAGAATGGATTGGCGCCCATCCGACACGTCCTGCGTCACCTCGCGCAGGTCGAACGCGACGAGCCGGCCCGCCTCGCCACCGTCTTCGCCGAGCGCCGGCCGACGCTCGATGCGAGCGTCGAGTATCTGGACACGCTCGCGCGCAATTACGCGCGCCTGTCGCCCCGCCTGGACGTTGCGCCGTGCGATGTCAACGCGGTTGCGCGGACGGTCGCCGCCGGCGCGTCGGCGCCGCGATCCACGACCATCGCACTTGCGCTGGCCGACGGACTGCCGGAGGTTCGTGCTGACGCGCTCGTGCTGCGCCGGATCCTCGAGAATCTCGTGACCAACGCGTGCGATGCACTCGACGGCCGCGGCGGCACCGTCACCATCGGAACGGCGGCAGCGGCAGGCGGCGTCGAGCTCTCCGTGACCGATACGGGCAGCGGCATGACTTGCG
>DAHUXU010000631.1 GCA_027307005.1 Gemmatimonadota bacterium | reverse complement strand
AGAGTCGCTCGACGTGAGCGACTTGCAATGAGCTTCGCGCGCGAAGGCACGGTGTTCATCCTCGGCGGCGCCGCGGCGGTCGTGATCGTGTTTGCGCTGGCGCTGGCGTTTCGATCGTGGCCGCTGTGGGTGGCGGGCATTCTCGTGCTCATCATCGCGATCTGGATCGCGTACTTCTTTCGCGATCCCGAGCGCGTCGGCCCGCGCGGCGATCGCCTCGTGATCGCACCCGCCGACGGTCGCGTCGTGATGATCACGCCCGTCGAGGAGCCGGACTTCGTGCACGGACGCGCCATCCGTATTTCGATCTTCATGAACATCTTCAACGTGCACGTGAACCGATATCCGGTGAACGGCACGGTGGCGTACGAACACTACAATCCCGGCAAGTTCCTCAACGCCGCCGCGGAGAAGGCGAGCCTGGAGAACGAGCAGATGTCGGTGGGCATCAACGGCGGGTCGCACAAGGTGCTGGTGCGCCAGATCGCCGGACTCATCGCACGCCGCATCGCGACGTATGCCAAGCTCGGCGCGCCGGCCGTGCAGGGCGAGCGCATGGGCATCATCCGCTTCGGCTCGCGGGTGGACGTGTTCGTGCCGCCCGACGCGACCGTCCGCACGCGCGTCGGCGAGCGTCCCGTAGCCGGCGTGACGGTGCTCGCGGAGCTGCCGCAGTGAGACCGGCGATTCCCCGCCCCGACATGCGCCGCGCCGTGGTGCTGCTGCCGAACGGATTCACGTTGGGCAACTTGTTGTTCGGCGTGCTGGCGATCACCGCCGCCTCGCGGGGCGACTTCGAGTGGGCGGGCTGGTTCGTCGTCTTCGGCGGCGTCATGGACACGCTCGATGGTCGCGTGGCGCGCATGACGCGAACGTCCAGCCGATTCGGCGTCGAGCTCGATTCGTTGGTCGATGCGGTCACGTTCGGCGTGGCGCCCGCATTCATCATGTACTTCGCGGCGCTCAACCACGACAACCTGGGCGTCTTCGTCTGCTTCATCTACATCGCCTGCGCGGTGATGCGGCTGGCGCGCTTCAACATCGAACAGGGCGGCCGGGCGAAAACGCAGTTCCACGGGCTGCCCAGCCCCGCGGCCGGCATGACGCTCGCCACCTACTGGTGGTTCAGCCAGACGAGCTTGTTCAACCTGGTGAGCGGCTGGCCGTGGCACACGGTGCTCCTGGCCGTGATGCTCGTGCTGAGCTTTCTCATGATCAGCCACGTGCTCTATCCGGCGCCGCCGAACATCAGCCTGCGCAAACCGGGCACGATCGTGCTCGGCGCCGCCTTCATCGCCGCCATCGTGCTGGTGATCATCGACCACAAGCGCTACGCCTTTCCGGCGATGGTCGCGTACGTCGCCTACGGGCTGCTCCGGACGTTTGTGTTAGGCGTCTTCGACCGCGTGCCGAGCACCGATCCGCTGATGGACGACGACGAGGAAGAAGAGACCGCGCGGCCCATCGAGCTCGCCGAGCATCCGCACCGGCGGCGGCGCCGCCGCCGCCGCGGCCCTCCGTTAGGCGACCAAATCCATCCGTTCAGCCCGGGGTCCGAAGAGGAGCGTGAATGAGCCGCTATAGAGTGTCCGTGCACATCGTGCCGCGGAAAGGTATTCTCGATCCGCAGGGCAAGGCCGTGGCCGACGCCCTGCACACGCTCGGCTTTCGCGACGTCGAGGACGCGCGCATCGGCCGCCACGTCGTGCTCGACGTCGCCGCGCGCACGCCCGACGCCGCCGGCGACGCCGTTCGCCAGATGTGCGAGCGCCTGCTCGCCAACCCCGTCACCGAAGACTACGAGATCGCGCGCGTCGAGGGCCTGTCGTGAAGTTCGGCGTCGTCACCTTCCCCGGCTCCAACTGCGACTACGATGCGTTTCACGCCGTGGCCGACGTGTTGGGCGAGCACGCCGTCTATCTCTGGCACAAGGATCACGACCTCCAGGGCGTGGATGTCGTGATCCTGCCCGGCGGCTTCTCGTACGGCGACTACCTGCGCGCCGGCGCCATCGCGCGCTTCAGCCCGATCATGCGTGAGGTCGCGGCGCACGCGCGCCGCGGTGGTCCCGTGCTCGCGGTGTGCAACGGATTCCAGATCGCATGCGAAGCAGGGCTCCTGCCGGGCGCGCTGCTCCGCAACGCCAGCCTCTCGTTTCTCGGCCAATTCGTGCGGGTGCGCGTCGAGAACACCGACACGATGTTCACCAATCGGTATGCGCCAGGACAGATTCTGCGCATTCCGATCGCCCACGGCGAAGGTCGTTTCACCGCCGACGAGGACACGCTGAACCGTCTCGAAGGCGAAGGACGAGTGGCGTTCCGGTATGTGAACGCGGCCGGCGGGCTCGACGCAGAATCGAACCCCAACGGCTCCCAGCGTGCGATCGCCGGCATCGTGAGCGCGGAAGGCAACGTGATGGGCCTCATGCCGCACCCCGAGCGTGCCGTGGAATCGCTGGTCGGATCGAACGACGGGTTGGGTATATTTCAATCAATGCTCGCTCGAGTATCCGCGTGACCGACGTCGACCGGCGCACTCCGCCCGCAACCGCCAGGGGCCACGCGCGCGCCGTGGAACCGCGCCCCGGCGATCCGGCCATCACGCCCGCGCTCGTCGCCGAGCACGGGCTCACCGCCGACGAGTACGACCGCCTCGTGCGCATGCTGGGCCGCGAGCCCACGTTCACCGAGTTAGGCATCGTGAGCGCGCTGTGGAACGAGCACTGCTCGTACAAGCATTCGCGACCCGTGCTCAAGACACTGCCGACAGAGGCGCCGTACGTCCTGCAG
>DAHUXU010000624.1 GCA_027307005.1 Gemmatimonadota bacterium | reverse complement strand
TTCCTGGATGACACGCCGTTCGCGGCGCTCCGGGACGAGCTGCCGGTACCCGTGCATCCGTCGTACGACTTCGTGGACGTCCTGCAGCAGAACGGCCTCGCGGCCGTGGCGGCGCGGTGACGATTCCCGTCGTCGCCCTCGTCGGCCGGCCTAACGTCGGCAAGTCGGCGTTGTTCAACCGGCTCGTCGGCGGCGACACGGCGATCGTGAGCGACGAGGCGGGCACGACGCGCGACCGGCACTTTGCGCGCGCCGAATGGAACGGCCGCGCGTTCTGGCTCGTCGACACCGGCGGCCTAACGGAGGATCCGTGGGTGCCGATCGACGTCGAGATCCGCCGCCAGGTGCTGCAGGCGGTCGACGAGGCCGACCTGCTGCTGCTCGTCGTGGACGCGCAGGCCGGCGTGCACCCGGAGGACGCGCGCGTGGTGGAGCTGCTGCGCGGCACGGGCAAGCCCTGGCTCCTCGTCGCCAACAAGGTGGATGACCCGACCGCGGCCGACTTCTACGAGTTCTATCATCTCGGCGCGGGCGACCCGGCGCCGGTCTCGGCGCGCAACGGCAAAGGATCGGGCGACGTGCTCGACGCGATCGTATCGCGGTTCCCCGAGCGGAGCCCGGAGGAGCCCGATGCGCTGCACGTCGCCGTCAACGGCCGGCCGAACGTGGGCAAGTCGTCGCTCGTGAACCGGCTGTTAGGCGAAGACCGGCTCGTCGTGGCCGCCGAGGCGGGCACGACGCGCGACGCGATCGACACACCGATGCAGTATCACGGCCGTACGCTCGTGTTCATCGACACCGCGGGGCTGCGCCGTCAATCGCGCATTTCGGATGGCGTCGAATTCTACTCGGCCCTGAGGACGCGCCGCGCCATCGAGCGGGCGGACATCTGTCTGCTCGTGATCGACGCCGCAGCGGAGCAGGGCATCGAGAACCAGGATCTCAAGATCGCATCGCTGGCCTGGGAGCGGGGCACCGGTCTCATCGTCGTCGCGAACAAATGGGACCTGGTCGAGAAAGACGACAAGAGCGCCGCGCGGTTCATGAAGGCGTCGCAGGAGAAGGCGCCGTATCTGCGATTCGTGCCGTTCCTGTTCACGTCGGCGCTGACGGGCCAGCGCGTGACGCGTGTGCTCGATCAGCTGATGCAGGTGGACACGGAGCGGCGCAAGCGCATTTCCACGGCGCAGGTGAACGCGTGCCTCGAGGAGCTGGTCGCGCGACTGCAGCCCCCGCAGGCGGCGGGTCGCGAAGTGAAGCTGATGTACGCGACGCAGGTGCAGGTGGCGCCGCCGACGATCGCGGTGTTCGGCAACCATCCCGAGCTGGTGGAAGAGCATTACGTGCGCTACCTGCACAATGGATTTCGCGACGCGTGGGGGTTCACGGGAAGCCCGCTGCGCGTCGTCATGCGGAGACGCGCCGCCTGAATGCGCGCCAGCCCGTTCCTCTGGCTCATCGCCGCGTATCTGATCGGCGGGATCCCGTGGGCATACGTAGCCGGACGTCTCGTGGGCGGCCTCGATCTCCGGCAGCACGGCTCGGGCAATCTCGGCGCGACCAACGTGTATCGTGTGTTAGGCGCTCCGGCGGCGGTGGTCGTGGTGCTGCTCGATGCGGCCAAGGGATTCGGCCCGGCGCTCCTGTTCCCGCAGTGGACCATCGCCGCGTCGTCGCCGTACTGGGCGCTGGCGTACGGGCTGGCGGCGATCGCGGGCCACGTGCGGTCGCCCTATCTGTTGTGGAAGGCCGGCGGCAAAGGCGTGGCGACCGGGTGCGGCGTGTTCCTCGCGCTGGCGCCGCTCGCGACGTTGATTGCGATCGTCGTCTGGGCGGCGGTGCTGCGGGTGTGGCGATACGTCTCGGTGGCGTCGCTGGCCGCCGCGGCGGCGCTGGTGATTGCGTTAGGCGCGCTCGAGGGCCCGCGCGCGCCGGTGTTTGCGTTGGGCGTCGTGGTCGCGGGGTTCG
>DAHUXU010000620.1 GCA_027307005.1 Gemmatimonadota bacterium | reverse complement strand
CGAGGACAACCCGTTAGGCAGACGTCTCATCTTTTCGCGGGCGCGCGCCGGCGTGCTCGCCAAGACGATGGGCAACTATCCGGCGCCGATCGCCGCCATCGACGCCGTGCGCGCCGGCTACGAGCTGGGCCGCGACCGCGGGTACGCCGAGGAAGCGCGTCTGTTCGGCGAGATGGCGGTGTCCGAGGTGTCGCGCCAGCTGGTGTATCTGTTCTTCGCGACCACGGCGCTCAAGAAGGACTCGGGGACCGCGGTGCCCGCGGCGCCGCTGCCCGTGCGCAAGTTAGGCGTCTTGGGCGCCGGGTTCATGGGCGCGGGCATCGCGTCGGTGGCCGCCATGCAGGGCGTGATCGTCCGGCTCAAGGACGCGGAATACGGCCGCGTCGCCAAAGGCCTCGCGGCGGTGAGCGCCGTGATCGGCGAGCGCCTGCAGAAAAAGCAGATCACGCGGCGTCAGTTCGAGGATCAGATGACGCTCGTCGGCGGGACGACCGATTACTCCGGATTCTCGAGCTGCGACCTGGTGATCGAAGCGGTGTTCGAGGACATCGATCTCAAGCACCGCGTATTGCAGGAAGCCGAGCAGGTGATGCCGTCCGACGCGATCTACGCGTCCAACACGAGCACCATCCCGATTTCGCGAATCGCCGAAGTATCGAAGCGGCCCGAGCAAGTGCTCGGCATGCACTTTTTCTCACCGGTGCACAAGAAGCCGCTGCTCGAGGTGATCGTGACGCCCCGTACGACGGCCGTGGCAACGTCGACGGCCGTCGCGTTCGGCAAGAAGCTCGGCAAGCACGTGATCGTGGTGAACGACGGGCCGGGCTTCTACACCACGCGCACGCTGGCGGCGTTTCTCAACGAAGCGGGCTACCTGTTGGACGAGGGTGTGTCGATCGAAGCGCTGGATCGCGCGCTGATCGACTTCGGCTTTCCCGTTGGGCCGATCACGCTCATGGACGAGGTCGGCCTCGACGTCGGCGCCAAGGTCGCAACCGTGTTGCGCGACGCGTTCGGCGACCGGCTCACGCCATCGCAGTCGTTGTCGCGCGTCGTCGCGTCGGGCCGGTTGGGCAGAAAAGGCGGAAGCGGGTTCTATCGCTACGACGCACCGGGCGGCAAGAAGACCGGCGTGGATGACACCATCTACACGCTGCTGCCCACGGGAGCGAATCGAACGGAGATTCCTGTGCTCGAGATGCAACAGCGATGCGTGCTCGCCATGGTGAACGAAGCGGCGCGGTGCCTCGAGGAGGGAATTCTTCGCTCGGCGCGGGATGGCGATGTCGGCGCCGTGTTCGGCATCGGCTTCCCGCCGTTCCGCGGCGGGCCCTTCCGATACGTGGATTCGGTCGGGCTCGCGCACATCGTGCGTCAGCTGGAGGTGTATCATGGCCGGTTCGCGCCGCGCTTCGAGCCGGCTCGCATTCTGCACGACCGCGCGGCGCAAGGCGGCGGACGCTGGCTCGATTGACTGGATGGCCGTGAACGCGAGGGCTAGCTTATGCGCCGCCGTGTGTCTGTAAGGCGTTCATCGGCCGAGTCGCATTCTCCGTCCCGATCATCAGACGACATGCTGCGTCGAACTTTCCTCTATCTGTCGAACCAACCTCGGCTGTTCCACTTCGTGCGTCACAACGGCATGGCGAAGAAGTTCGCGTCACGGTTCGTTGCCGGCGAAACGCTGGACACGGCGCTGGCGGCCGTGCGCCAGCTCAACGCCCGGAAGATTCGCGCGTCGCTCGATTTGTTAGGCGAGAGCGTGACCAACGAAGCGGAGGCGCGCGCGGCGAGCCGGTCGTACCTGCAGATGCTCGACCGGATCAACGAGGCAGGACTCGATGCGAACGTCTCGGTGAAGCTCACGCAAATGGGGCTCGACATCAGCGAAGAGCTGTGTGTCGACATCATGCAGCAGATCCTCGAGCGTGCACGCAGCTACCGTACGTTCGTGCGGTTGGACATGGAGGGCAGCGACTACACGGATCGCACGCTCCGATTGTTCGAGGACCGGTTGTATCCGAGCTTTCCGGAGCACGTCGGCATTGTGTTGCAGAGCTATCTCTACCGCACGCAGGTGGACGTGGAGCGGGCGATCCAGCTCAAGTGTCGCGTGCGGTTGTGCAAGGGCGCGTACAACGAGCCGGCGACGGTCGCGTTTCCGGAGAAGCGCGACGTGGATGCGAATTACGTGAAGTGCATGCAGCAGCTCCTGCTGAACGGCACCTATCCGGGCATTGCCACGCACGATCCGGCGATCCTGGCGCAGGCCAAGCGATTCGTGCGCGCGCAGAGCATCCCGCCGGAGCGCTTCGAGTTCCAGATGCTGTACGGCGTTAGGCGTGACCTGCAGGATCAGATCGTGCGCGAAGGGTTCAACATGCGGGTGTATGTGCCGTTCGGCACACAGTGGTATCCGTATTTGATGCGCCGGCTCGCGGAGCGTCCGGCGAACGTCGCGTTCATCACGGGCAACATGGTTCGCGAACTCGTCGCGGGCCGGCACTGATGCGTTGGCCGGCGCAGATGTGTCGTGGGTAGGTTCCTTCCACCCGATCACTCGAAAGGCGACGAGCGGACGCTCGGCGGCTACACGGCCGTGCACGCGCGACCGGCGGCGTTCGAAGGATGCGATGGTCGCTCGTACAGTGTGTCGATCGAGACGGATGCGACCGGCGATGCGGCGGCGCCCTTCGGCGCGTATCTCCTGTTCGTGCACTGGAGTCCCGGCGAGCCCCGGGTGAGCGGCCATCTGGAAACGGATTTTCTGGAGCGGGCCGCGACCGAGCAGGAGGCGCGCGCCCGCGCCGGCGCGCTGTCGCTCGAGCGGGTGCGCGAGATGCTCGACGCGTTGATCGCGGCGCGGGCGCCTAACGCAGATCGCCCGTGGTGGGAGGCGATGCGTGATGAGGACGGCGCGTGAGCGCGCCGGCGCGGTCGTGAAGGCGGTCGTGCTCCGCGGATCGGGGGGCGTCTGGCGGGTGCGCGACGCCGCGGGTGTGGAGCACGAGGTATCGCTGCGCGGCCGGGTCAAGCAGCGGGCGTCGTCAAAGCTCGTGGTGGGCGACGAGGTCGATCTCGAGCGCGACGCGCGGGACGGCACGTGGGCCATCGCCGAGATCCTGCCGCGCCGCTCGCGGCTGGCGCGCCGCGCACCGGGGGGCGCGCACGGCGAGCGTGTGGTCGCGGCCAACGTGGATCAGATGGTGGTCGTGTTGGCGGCGGCGCATCCGACGCCTAACGCACGGATGCTGGACCGTTTCCTCGTCATCGCGGC
>DAHUXU010000507.1 GCA_027307005.1 Gemmatimonadota bacterium | reverse complement strand
CAGGAGATCACCGGCCCCACGTCTCGTCCCCTATACGAGAAGGCGAGTCCCGCGGTGTCGCCGACGCCGGCATCGAGTGAGACCGTGGACGACGGCGCGGCGCCCGAGCGGTCGACGTCGAGGGTGTGGCTCTTCACCATCGTGGCGCTCATCGTGCTGGGCGTGGTGGTGTTCGCGGCGCGCGGTCTGTTAGGCAAGCCGCACGCGAGCGGGAGCGGCGCGGCGCCGCACGACACGGCGTCGGGCGAGATGAAAGCGGCGCCGTGAGCGTCGAGTTTCGCGTCCTGACCGGCTCGCGCGCCGGCCAGCGCGAGCGGTTCACGCAATCCGTGGTCGCCATCGGGCGGCACCCGCTCTGCGACTTCCGCTTCGATGCGAATCACGACCTCGACGTCTCCACGCGGCACGCCGAGCTCCGCGCCGTGGCCGACGGCTACGTGCTCGTCGACATCGGGAGCACCAACGGCACGTACGTGAACGGCGTGCGGATCTCACGGGAGCAGCGGCTCGCATCGGGCGATGAGATCTGGTTCGGCGAGTTCGGGCCGCGCGTGCGCGTCGACATCGACATCGCGAAGCAGACGCTGGCGCCGCGTGGTGGAAGTGCTCCGCTCGCAGGTGCAGCGGCCGGCGTCGGCGCAGAAAACAGCGGTCAGTCGTCGGGCGACGCTCCGCCGGCGACGCGGAACATCCTGACCGAGACGCGGCCTCTGGCCGCCCCGCCGCTTGCGGCCGGCGACGGGCAGCGCACGGCGGTCCTGACCGCGGCAGCCGTGTTCGTCGTGCTGGCCGCCGGCGGCGCCTACTGGCTGGGGCACCGCAACGCCCGCGCGGCGGACGCGGAGCTCGTTCGCCTAACGAAAGCCAACGACAGCCTGGCGCAGACGTACGCGGATCGCATGGCGTCGATCACGAGCCGCGCCGCCGGTCTCGATTCTTCGCTCGCGGCGGAGGAGCGGGAGCGCGAGCGCATGCGCACGGCGCTGTCGGGCACGGGGCCCGGTGCGCACGCCGACACGCTGTCGCGGGAGCTGCACGCGCTCGAATCGCGGCGGCACGCGATGCTCACGGCGGCGCAGGTCGACTACTCGTCGATCGCCGCGCGCAGCGGGCCCGCGATCGCGATGATCGCAGTGCAATGGCCCGACAGCAGCGCCTTCAGCGGGTCCGGATTCAACGTGTCCTCGCGCGGCGAGATCGTGACCAACCGGCATCTGGTGCAGCGCGACGGCGGCGCGACGCCGATGCGGATCGCCGTGATTTTCAGCGACACGAAAGCGTGGCTGCCGGCGCACGTGGTGCGGGTGAGCGCGGCGGCGGATCTCGCGCTGCTCCAGGTCGACGTGCCGGGCCCTTTTCCGACGATCGCGTCGCTCGCGCCGCGGGCCGCCGACACGCCGGTGGGCAAGGCGGTGGCGATCATCGGCTATCCGTTAGGCACCGACACGCCGATGGAGGGGAGCGGCACGCAGATCATCGCGCGGTCGACGCTCGTTGCCGGGACGGTGAGCAAGAATCTGTCCGACGTGCTCCAGATCGATGCCTACGCGGGCCAGGGCTCGAGCGGCAGCCCGGTGTTCAACACGAGCGGCGATGTGATCGGCGTGGTGTACGGGGGCGCGCGCGAGAGCGCCGGGAGGATCGTGTACGCGGTGCCGGTGGACGACGTAGCAGCGTTAGTCGGCAGGAAGTAAGGCACCGGCACCGCGCGCTCGGCGCGCCCGCCTCATCCCCGCATCCATTTGGCCGCTGCCACCTGCATCGCGGGATCGCCGCTCCACGCCGTGACGATCGAACGCGCGGACGGCAGCTCTCGAATGAGACGCGGGTGGCCGAACTGGACGAGCAGCGCGGTCGGAGCAAGGGCACACGTCCGCTCCACGGCCGAACGCGCGGCGTCGCTGTAGCCGGCGCGGCCCTTCCACGGTTGGGTTTCACCGAAGAGCGCGATGACCGTGGTGCGCGCGGGATCGTTCGACGGCTCGGGGACGCGTTGGGCACGGAAGCCGGCGCGCTCGAGCGCGTCCATGAACGGCGCGCGGGAGGTGGCGGGCGCCGGGCCGCCCAGGTCATCATCGATGACGACCACATCCATCGGCGAGGCGAGGGTCGGGCGCGCCCCGCGCACCATCCGCACGACACGCTCGGCGAGCTGCTCACCCCAGGCGATGTCGGTGACGGCGGGCTTGCGGTATTCGTTAGGCGGCGACGCCCACTGTGCCCACTTGAGCCGGCGCCTCACGGCGTTCCGCACGTTCTCGGCGCTCAGCTCGTGGGTCTCGAGCGCGCGATGCAAACGAGCGACCAGCGTTGCGACGTCGCTCGGGTAGAGCAGGACGTCGCAGCCGGCGTTGAGCGCGGCGATCGCGGCCTGGCCTTCGTCGCGTCCCGCGAGCGCGCCTTTCATGACCAGCGAATCGCTCACGATCAGGCCGTCGAAATGGAGCTGCTGGCGCAGGAGCCATTGCAGGATTTCGCGCGAGGTGGTGGCCGGCGTGCCGGTGGGGTCGAGCGCCGGATAGGCGACGTGCGCGGTCATGATCGAGGAGACGCCGGCCTCGATCGCGGCGCGAAACGGCTGCACGTCGGTCTCCATCAGGTCGGCGCGTTGGGCATCGACCACCGGGAGCTCGAGGTGCGAGTCGCCGTGGGTGCGGCCGTGTCCGGGAAAGTGTTTGGCGCAGGCGAGCACGCCTTCGCCCTGGCAGGCCTTGATCCAGACGGCGGCGAGGGCGCCGACGCGGTGCGCGTCGCCGCCGAAGGTGCGGGTGCCCAACACGGGGTTGTCGGGCACGAGAGCGACGTCGCACACGGGCGCGAAGTCCCAGTTGACGCCTAACGTGCGGGCTTCGCGCGCGGTGAGGCGGGCGGCGCGGCGGACGAGGTCCGGGTCGTTGAGCGAGGCGATGGCGGCGAGCGGCGGGAGGCCGGTAGCGCCGGCGAACTGCTGGCCGGCGCCGCGCTCCATGTCGGCGGCGATGAGCAGCGGCACCGTCGACCGGAGGCGCATCTCCTTGGTGAGCTGCCGCACCGCATCCTGCTCGCCTCCGAAGAGGATGAAGCCGCCCACGCCTAACGCAAGCGCCTGCTCGATGCCGGGCCGGGCGGCATCCCAGCCGCGCTCCGCGTCCCACCGGATGGCGGGCACCAGCAGGTTGGCGACGCTCATGCCGGCGTCAGCGTGCCTAACACGCGCGGGCCGCGCGCGCCGGTGACGGACACGACGTTGCCGGGGCGCCGCACCAGGTGCAGCCAGCCGAGCAGCGCGAAGGCGACGGCTTCCTTGGCGTCGCCCGGGAAGAACACGTCATCGAAGCGCCTGACGGCGAGCGGCGCGACTTCGGCCGTGATCGCGTCGACGAGCGCGGGATTGCGGGCGCCGCCGCCCGAGAGCACGAGGTCGGCGACCGGCTCGCGCACGAAGCGCCTCAGCGCGAGCCCGATGCTGCGCGCGGTGAGCGAGACCGCGGTCGCCACGGTGTCGGCCGGGGATGCGCCCGCGGCGCGCGCGCGATCGATGAAGCGCGCGATGTACGCGCGGCTGAACAGCTCGCGGCCGGTGGCCTTGGGCGGGGGCAGCTCGAAGAACGGTTCGCCTAACAGTTCATCGACGAGCGCGGCCAGCGGCCGGCCCGCGCGCGCGAGCGCGCCGTCCACGTCGTACGGCAGGCCGGGCTCGAGGGCGCGCGCCACGCCGTCGATCACGGCGCAGCCCGGTCCCGTGTCGAAGCCGCGCAGCGTGCCCTGCGCGCCGAGGGGCGGCACGATGGAGATGTTGCCGATGCCGCCGAGATTCTGGAGGGCGCGCCAGGCGTCCGGCGCCGAGAACAGCATGCGGTCGGCGATCGAGACGAGGGGCGCGCCCTGGCCGCCGGCGGCCACGTCGCGCACGCGAAAGTCGCTCACCACATCGATGCCCGTCCGTTCGGCGATGACGGCGGCTTCGCCTGCCTGCCAGGTGGCGTGCGGCGGCTGGTGCCAGATGGTGTGGCCGTGCGAGGCGATGGCGCGCACGCGCGCCGGGTCCAGGTGCGCCGCGTCGATGGCCGCGCGCGCGGCGTCGCCTAACCACACGCCGAGGTCGAACGCGAGGCGGCAATACTCGGCGGGCGTGCCCTGCTCCACCGCCGCGAGCAGCCGCTCCCGTTGGGCGCTGTCGTAGCCGCGCGTCACATGCGCCAGGAGCTCGGCGGCCACGGCGTCGTTGGCGCCGGGCACGAAGCGCACGGCGGCGGCCGTGATGCCGTCCGCGGAGGTGCCCGACATGAGGCCGACGAGAATCGACGCGTCGCGCGCGTCGACGAGCGTACCGCGCGCGATCACTCGACCGGCGCCGGCGGCGACCCGCGCACGAGCCGTCTGATCACACCGCCGGCTTCGCCTAACTCCCGCTCCGCCTCCTCTTTCGTCAGGCCGAGGCGCTGCATCACGATGGCGGTCTTGACGCTGCCTCCAGCCGCGGCGATGAGCGCCCGCGCCTCCTCGCGCGTCACGCCCGTGACCTCGATCAGGATGCGTTCTCCGCGGTCGACCAGCTTCTGACTCATCGCGCGCAGGTCCACCATGAGATTGCCGTACGTCTTGCCGATCCGGATCATCGCGCCCGTCGTGATCGTGTTGAGCACGAGCTTGGTGGCGGTGCCCGCCTTGAGGCGCGTGGAGCCGGTCACGACTTCCGGCCCGGTGATCGGCAGGATCGCGACGTCCGCGCGCTTCACGACATCGGCGGGCGGCGGCGAGCACGACACGATCACCGTACACGTGCCTCGTTCCTTAGCGCGTTCCAATGCGCCGCGCACGTACGGCGTCGTGCCCGACGCGGCGATTCCGATCACCACATCGTGCGGCCCAACGCCGCGTGCGTCCATGGCCGCTGCGCCATCGGCGGCGACATCTTCGGCGCCTTCCTGCGAGCGCACCAGCGCGTCTGGGCCGCCGGCGATGACGCCCTGCACCATCTCGGGGTCCGTGCCGAAGGTGGGCGGACATTCGCTCGCGTCGAGCACGCCCAACCGTCCGGACGTGCCCGCGCCGACGTAGAACAGACGTCCGCCCGCTCTGAACGCCTGCTCGACGAGGGAAATCGCGCGCGCGATGGCCTCGCGCTGGCTCGCAACGGCTTCGGGAACGGTTCTGTCTTCCGCCTGGATGAGGTCCACGATCTCGAGCGGCGACGCGAGGTCGATCGATGCTGTGCGCGGATTGCGGCGCTCGGTGAGACGCGGATCGAGGTCTGGCATTGACGACACGAGGAGGAAGGAGCGGCGCGCGGCCGTCACGGCCGCTAACTTATCCATCGCCGCGAGGCACTGGCAAGCCATTTCGACTACGAGGTCAGCATGCGTCGCTCCGCGAATCGTACATCACTCGTCGTCATCGTGCTCGGCGCGCTCGCCGCGTCGTGCACGCACACGAATCCCGCGCCGGCAAATGCGCCCGCGCCCGCACCGGCAGTTGCGCCGCCGGCGGCGCCGAGGCCGACGCGCGCGGCATCGTTCCCGAGCGGATGGCGATTCGAGGCGGGCGGCCGGGCGACGGAAGCGCAGCACGCTATGATCGCGAGCAACAGTCGCCTGGCGAGCGAAGCCGGCGTCGAGATCCTCGAGAAGGGCGGCAACGCCGTCGATGCCGCTGTCGCAACGGGATTTGCGCTCGAGGTGACGTTCCCGGCGGCAGGGAACATCGGCGGCGGCGGATTCATGGTGATCCACATGGCCGACGGGCGCTCGGCGGCGCTCGACTACCGCGAAGTGGCGCCGTTGGCGGCGACGCCCACGATGTACGTGGATGCGAACGGGCACGTGACCAACCAGAGCACCGTTGGTCCGTTAGCCGTCGGCGTACCCGGGTCGGTGGCCGGGATGGCGGAGGCGCTGCGCCGCTACGGCACCATGTCGCTGCACGATGTGATGCAGCCGGCGATTCGATTGGCGTCCGAAGGATTCACGGTGGACAGCGCTCTCGCGCGCTCGCTGGTGGCGGGCAAGGCGCTCATCCTGGGCCAGGGCGGCGCGGCGCCGTTCTATCCTAACGGAGAACCGTTGGCGGTCGGCGCGCACCTCGTGCAGCCCGCGCTCGCGCGCACGCTGCGTCTGATCGCCGAGCATGGGCCTGACGCGTTCTACAAGGGCGAGATCGCGGACACGATCGCCGCCCAGATGGCGCGCATACACGGCCTCATCACGAAGGAAGATCTGGCGCGGTACGTGCCCGAGTGGCGCGACCCGGTCATCGGTTCGTATCGCGGCGACACGATCATCGCCATGCCGCCATCGTCGAGCGGCGGCGTGAGCACGATGGAATCGCTCAACATCCTCGAGACGTGGCCGACCTTGCCGCCGTTGGGCAGCGCCATGTACGTGCACGATGTCGCCGAGGCGTTCCGGCGCGCGTTCATCGACCGCAACACATTGTTAGGCGATCCGGCATTCGTGCACGCGCCCATCGACAAGCTCACGAGCAAGGCGTACGCGCGCGAAATGCGCGATTCGATTTTCCCCGACCGCGCGACACCGTCGCCGACCTTCACCGCCGCGCGCGGCGAAGGGATGCACACCACGCATTACTCGGTGGTCGATTCGCGGGGCGATGCCGTGGCCACGACGACGACGCTCAATTCGCTCTACGGCTCGGGCGTGTACGTGGCCGGCGCCGGCATGTTTCTGAACAACGAGATGGATGACTTCACGTCGCAGCCCGGCACGCCTAACCAGTTCGGCCTCGTGCAGGGCGAAGCGAACGCGATCGCGCCGGGCAAACGCATGCTGAGCGCGATGTCGCCGACGATCGTGTTGGACAGGAACGGGCACGTGCTGCTCGTGGTGGGCGCCGCCGGCGGCCCAACGATCATCACGGCGACGACGCAGATCATCCTGAATGTGATCGACGGACAGATGTCGCTCTCGGATGCGATGAAGGCGCCGCGCATGCACGAACAGGCGTGGCCCGACGGCATCGGATACGAGCGCGGCGGCCTGACGCAGGCCGTGCTCGACTCGCTCACCGCGATGGGGTATCGGCTGCGCGCCGTGGGCGGACTGGCGAACGCGAACGCGGTAATGCGCGTGGGTGACGCGTGGCAGGGGATGTCGGAGCCGCGGTCGACGGGAGCAGCGGTAGGCTATTGAGGGACGTGCGTCACAGTAGTGGACCGCGTCTGAGTTAGGCCAGCACGAGGGGCTGGTCTCTCCGCTCATGAAGACGCGGACA
>DAHUXU010000595.1 GCA_027307005.1 Gemmatimonadota bacterium | reverse complement strand
CGCCACGATGCGGACCGCCGCCATGGCCGGCGCTTTCGAGCGTCCCGGGAGTCGTTCGCGCATCGGGTAGTCCCACACTGCGAACACGTCGTCTCCGGGCCGCTCAGTCGAGCGGCTTTTTTGTTGCCTAACGCATGGGTCGCGAGGACCGCCATGAGTGCAACCAGGATTGCGGATCTGCATCACGCTGAGCGGAGTGCCGGCGTATCGGCCACCGAGCGCGTGCGCGCCCTCGGCACCGAAACCGCGTTCGCGGTGGCGGCCGCCGCGCGCCGCGTCCAGGCGTCCGGCCGCGACGTCGCGCTGCTGCACATCGGCGAACCCGGCATTCCGACGCCGCCGCACATCGTCGAAGCGGGGATCCGCGCGCTGCGCGACGGGCTCACCGGATACGTTGCGCCCGTGGGCATCCCGGAGCTGCGCGGCGCGATCGCCGACGCGGTTGGCGCGCGCGGCGTGCCGTGCGCGGCCGAGAACGTGGTGGTCACGTCGGGCGCCAAGCCGCTGATGCTGTACACCCTGCTCGCACTCGTCGACGCCGGAGACGAGGTGCTGGTGCCGGACCCGGTCTTCCCCATCTACGAGTCGGTCGCGCGGTTAGGCGGCGCGCGGCCGGTACCGTACCGCGTGCAACCCGGGCCCGACGGCATCGACGTGTCCGAGCTCGCCGCGGTCATCGGACCGCGCACGCGGCTCCTCGTGCTCAATGCGCCGCACAACCCCACGGGCGCGCTCATCTCGCCGTCGTCGCTCGACGCCATCGCCGAGCTCGTGCTCGAGCACGATCTGGTCGTGCTGTCCGACGAAGTGTACGGCCGACTCGTATTTTCGGGCCGGCACGAGAGTATCGCATCGCGGCCCGGCCTCGCCGACCGCACGGTGCTCGTGGACAGTTTCTCCAAGACGTACGCGATGACCGGGTGGCGGTTAGGCTTCGCGGTGATGCCGGCGCCGTTGGTCGAGCACGTCGCGACGCTCATCATCAACAACACGTCGTGCGCGCCGCCGTTCGTGCAGCACGCGGGCATCGCGGCGCTCACGCGCTCGCAGCAGTGCGTCGAGGATCTCGTCGCACGTCTGCGCGGAACGCGCGACGCGCTCGTGCGCGGCCTCGGCGGCATCGATGGGGTGCGCGTCACCGAACCCGTCGCCGCGTTCTACGCGTTCCCCGACGTCTCGCCCTTGCTCGAGCGCTCGGGGCTTTCGGTGGACGAGGCCGCGGCTGTGCTGCTCGAGCGGCACGGCGTGGCTGCGCTCGCCGGCACGGGGTTCGGCGCCGGGGGGGATCGGCATCTGCGACTCTCGTACGCCACGGCGCCCGAACGCATCGAGACAGCCGTGGTCCGCATCCGCGCGTGGGCCGCGGATCTCTCTTCGCTCTCCTGAGGCTCCCATGGGCGACACCAAGGTGACCCTGGCGACGCTCGCCGCGCTCAAAGCGCGCGGCGAGAAGGCGGTGTTCATCACCGCATACGACTACCCGCCCGCGACGTTCGTCGACCGCGCCGGCGTCGACATGATTCTCGTGGGCGACTCGGCCGCCATGACGATGCTCGGCTTGCCTAACACGTTAGGCATCGGCATGGAGGAGATGCTGGTGTTCGTGCGCGCGGTGTGCCGCGGCGCGCGGCGCGCCTTCGTCGTCGGCGACCTGCCGTTCCTGTCGTATCAACCGTCAGACGAGACCGCCGTCCGCAGCGCCGGCGCGTTCGTTGCCGCGGGGTGCGACGCCGTGAAATGCGAAGGCGGCCGCCGCGTCGTGTCCCGGGTGCGCGCCATGACCGATGCCGGGATTGCCGTGATGGGGCACCTCGGCCTCACGCCGCAGAGCCTCGCCCAACTGGGCGGCTATCGCGTGCAGGGCAAGACGCTCGAGGCCGTCCAGCGCATCGCCGACGACGCGGCGGCGCTCGAGGACGCCGGTGCGTTCGCAGTCCTCCTCGAGGCGATGCCCGCCGAAGCGGCGGCGCTCGTCGCCGACCGGCTCGGCATTCTCGTGTACGGCATCGGCGCCGGACCGCACGTCGACGGTCAGTTAGTCATCTCCCACGACATCTTCGGCAATTTCGTGGGCGAGATCCGGCCCCGCTTCGTCAAGCGCTACGCCGACATTGGCCGAGATCTCGAGCGCGCGGCACGCGAGTACGCATCCGACGTGCGCGCCGGACGCTTTCCGGCCGACGAACACTGCTACGCCATCGCGCCCG
>DAHUXU010000555.1 GCA_027307005.1 Gemmatimonadota bacterium | reverse complement strand
CCGGGCACAGCGCCGCTGCCTGCGCAGCCGGAGATGCCTGCACCCGGGACCATGATTCCGATCGATGGCGTCGTGGCCGTGGTCGGCGATCAGCCGATTCTGCGGAGCGACATCGAAGACGCGATCAACGCGTTCCGGGCGCAGGGCGGGCAGCTTCCCACCGATTCGGCGGGAGAGGCGCACATGATCCACGACATGCTGTCGCAGATCATCGACGAAGAGCTGCTCGTCCAGGAGGCACACGCCGAAAAGATCGACGTCTCGGACAACGACCTTGCCACCGAGGTCGATCAACGGTTCCAGCAAGTCCGCGGACGCTTCCCGAGCGACGCCGAGTTCCGGCAGCAGCTGAAATTGTCGGGCTTTGCGACGCCCGATGAGTTCCGCCGTTTCCTCCTCGACAAAGCGCGGCGCGAATCGCTGCAGCAGAAGCTGTTCGAAAAACTGCGCAACGACGGGAAGCTCGCGAGCGTGCCTGTCTCGGAAGTCGAGGTCGACTCGATGTTCCAGGCGACCAAAGGACAGATCCAGAAGCTGCCGGCTACCGTCACGTATCGACAGATCGTGATTTCGCCGCAGCCGAGCCCGAAAGAAGATTCGGCGGCGCTGCTCAAGGCCGACTCGCTCCTGACGGAGATCCGCAAGGGCGGCGACTTCGCGCAGATCGCCAAGCACGAATCGATGGATCTGTCCACGAAGGACCAGGGCGGGGACCTGGGCTGGCACCGGCGCGGGGAGTTCGTGCCTAACTTCGATGCGATGTACTTCGCGCTGCCGCCGGGCCAGGTGAGTCCGATCATCAAGACGGTGTTCGGGTATCACATCATCAAGATCGATCGCGTGCAGCCGGCCGAAGTGCGCGGAAGCCAGATCCTCATTCGCCCCAAGATCGACTCGGCGGACATCGCGCGTGCGCGCAAGCTCGCGGACAGCGTGACCGACTTGTGGAGACACGGCGCGTCGTACGACAGCCTCGCCGCCAAGTACCACGATGTGTCGGAAGAGAAGTTGATGCCCGATCCGTTCCCGCAGGCGTCGCTGCCCAAGGAGTACCAGATGGCCATCGCGGGACACAAGAAGGGCGACATTCTCGAGCCGTTCACGATCATGGACAAGACGCGCGGAGTGCCGAAGTTCTTCATCCTCGAGTTGACGTCCATCAGCGGCGCGCGCGAACCGACGCTGGCCGACTATCGCGAACGCATCCGCGACCAGCTGTCGCAGCAGAAGGCCATTCGCCACTATCTCGATTCGCTGCGGAAGGATACGTACGTCGCCGTGCTCAACGTGCCCTGACCGGTGCGCGTGGACCTCGCGCTGAAACGATTGCTGCTCGTGCGCAGCAGAAGCGAGGGCAAGGAAGCGTGTGACGTCGGTGCGGTGACGGTGAACGGCGTGCGCGCCAAAGCGTCCACGGAGGTACGCGCCGGCGACCGCATCGGCATCGAGTACGCGGACCGGTCGCTCGGCATCGAGCTCACGGGCGAGATCGGGACTAACGTTAGTCGCGCGCAGGCCAGGACCCTCTATCGCGTGCTGCGGGACGAGCGCACGTCCGACGGCGCCTCGTGAGCAGCCGCGTGCGTCTCGCGGTCACGCTCGGCGATCCGCGCGGAATCGGTCCCGAGATCGTCGAACGCGCCGCGCGCGACGCCGCAGTGCTCGCCGTGGCCGAGCTGGTGCTGGTCGGTCCGCGCGGCGCCGGCCTAACGGTGCAGGAAGCGGTGGGCGAGGGGACGCCCGGCGCCGGCGCCGCACTCGCCGGCGCGTTGGCCGGACTCGCCATCGAGCGCGCCGTTGCCCTCGCCGCCGACGGCGCGGTGCAGGGCATTGTCACCGCGCCGATCGACAAGAGCGCCCTGCTCGCCGGCGGCTTCGACTATCCCGGGCACACCGAGCTGCTCGCACACCTCACCGGTTCGCGCGTCGCGATGATGCTCGCGTCCGACCGGCTGCGCGTCGTGCTCGCGACCACACACATCCCGCTGCGCGAGGTGACGCGCGCGCTCACGCGAGACACGATCGTGGAGGTTGCCGGCGTGACGCGTCGCGGCCTGCAGGAATGGTACGGGCTCGCCACTCCACGCATCGCGTTGTGCGCGCTCAACCCGCACGCAGGCGATGGCGGCCGGTTTGGCCGCGAAGACGATGAGCTGCTCGCGCCCGCCGCACGCTCGGCCGGTCTCGCGGGCCCGTTCCCGGCCGACACCGTGTTCGTACGCGCGATTCGCGGCGAATTCGATGCAGTCATCGCCCCGTATCACGACGTGGGCATGACGGCCATCAAGGTCGCGTCGTTCGGCAGCGCAGTGAACGTGACGCTCGGACTTCCATTTCCCCGCACGTCGCCCGACCACGGCACTGCGTTGGACCTCGCCGGCCGCGGACTGGCGGACCCATCGAGCTTCATCGCCGCGGTGTTCGAGTGCGCGCGCATCGCGCGCGTGCTCGCCGGCCGCTGACCTATCCGGCGCCGCTCGCGCCGCGTATTCTCAGCGCCACCATGCCTCCAGCGCACGCCCATTCCCCGGGAAATGACCATGCCCACCATCACGGACATGACCACGGACCGGGTCACATGCACGGACCGCTGGAGCATGCGGGCCACCAACGGCGGCTGCGCGTGGCGCTGGCGATCACGCTCCTCGTGCTCATCGCCGAGCTCGTGGGTGGATTCGCAGCCAACTCGCTCACGCTGCTGGCCGACGCCGGACACATGCTCACCGACGTCGCGGCGCTCGGCCTAACGCTGTTCGTCACCTGGTTCAGCCGCCGCCCGGAGACCCCCAAGCGCACGTACGGCTATCTGCGCCTCGAGATCTTCGCCGCGTTTCTCAACGGCGGCGCACTGCTCGTGATCTCGGCGCTCATCGTGTGGGAGGCGGTGACGCGCATCCGACAGCCGGAGCCGGTGGCAGGCGGACTCATGCTCATCATCGCGCTCGTTGGGCTCGTGGCCAACCTGTTCTCGGCGCGCACCCTGCACCCGGCGAGCGAGTCGAGCCTCAACCTGCGTGGCGCCTACCTCCATATTCTCGGCGACCTCCTGGGATCGGTCGGCACGGTGGTCGCCGCACTCATCATTCGCATCACGGCGTGGCGTCTCGCCGATCCGATCGCGTCGATCATCGTCTCGCTGTTGATTTTGCGCAGCGCGTGGGCGCTCGTCCGGGAATCTGTCGATGTGATGCTGGAGTCGACGCCCTCGCATATCTCGTTGGGCGCGGTGCGCGCGCAACTCGAGGCCATTCCGGGCATCGAGGCCGTGCACGATCTGCACGTCTGGACGGTGACATCCGGCGTGATCGCCATGAGCACGCACGCCATCGTGCGCGAGCCGGAGCGGCACCAACACGTGCTGGAGCACGTCCTGGACGCCATGCGGTTGTTCGGCATCCAGCACGTGACGGTCCAGATCGAACAGCAGGAGATGTACGAGCGAGAGCTGCATCTGCACGCGTAGCTGGGAGTTCCAGCGTGACTCCCGCTCGCGGTGACGCGTCTCTCATCGTCCTCTCACTGCTCCCCGGAGCGCCCGGGCCCGTCTTGATCTCCGCCGTGGACACATATCGCATCGCGAAAGAGCGTCTGGATGTGACCCTGACGCTGATTGGTGGCGACGTGGTGGAGGGGCGGATCTTCGTGCCGGCTCCGCTGTTAGGCCATTCCGGCCAGCTCGATCCGGCCGCGGTGTTCAACGACCGGGATTCGTTCTTCCCGCTCGAGCTGCCGGACGGTGAAGTTCTCCTCATGTGCAAGGCGCGCATCATCGAAGTCGCCGGGCTGCCGTTAGCCGAGGAGTCGGATGAGATTCGCGCCTCGGCTCCGATGTCGCTGTTGCAGATCACGCTCGCCGGCGGCATCACGCACTTCGGCTCCATGCGACTCGAGGTCCGAGCCGATCGCCCGCGCCTGCTCGATTATCTGAACGACTGCGAGCAGACCTTCCTCACGCTGTACACCGATCAGGGTGTGCGACTCGTGAATCGCACGATGATCGAATGTGTACGTCCGCTGGACTGACATGGCTTATCTGGATCGGTTCCTCGCCGCGATGGTCACCAGCCACGCCGACGTGCTGACGCTGGCGGCAGACGACGTCGCGCGGATGACCATCGCCAACATCGCGCGACCCGTAACCAAGCAACCGCTGCGCGGCGCGCAGCTTCGCTCGGTGCTGCTCGAGGTTGCCCCATCCGAGGCGCGCGACGCGGTCGGCGCGGGCAGCGAGGCGTCGTTCACGTACACCTACGACACGATTGCGTACATCGTGTCCATCGTTGCCGGCCCAACGGGACAGTCGGTGGAGATCCGTCCACTGACGAAGGAGCCCGCGACCGCTCCGGCTGCTCGCCCAACGGAAGCGCCGAGCGAACCGGTTGCCGCCCGTGCGGCAGACAGCGCGGAGCCGCGGCCGAGCGGTCCGGCGATTTCGGTGGACGACGAGGAGTCCGCGCCCCGGGTGTCTGATGAAATCAACCGCGAGATCCACTGGCTGCTCGAGCAACTCGTGACCCGCGGCGCGTCCGACCTGCACCTGCGCGTGAGCGAACCGCCCATTCTGCGTCTCCACGGCGAGATGTCGCGCATCGAAGGCCGCGCACCGGTCGACAACGCGACGCTCGAAGCGATGCTGCTCGCGCTGATGCCGGATCGGAACCGGCGCGAATACGAGAGCATCAACGACACGGATTTCGCGTACGAGATCTCGGGACTCGCGCGCTTCCGCTGCAACGCGCTGCGCGACCGCCGCGGCGCCGCCGCCGTGTTCCGCGTGATTCCTGCACGCGTCGTCACCGCCGACGAGCTCAGCCTAACGGAAGAGGTGCAGCGGCTGGCCCACCTGCCGCGCGGCCTCGTGCTGGTCACGGGCCCGACCGGATCCGGCAAGTCGACCACGCTCTGCGCGCTCATTGACCTGGTGAACAGCACGCGCAGCGACCACGTGGTCACGATCGAAGACCCGATCGAGTTCGTGCACCAGAACAAGCAGTGCATCATCACACAGCGCCAGGTGGGTCTGCACACCCAGTCGTTCAAGCATGCCCTGCGCGCCGCGCTGCGTGAAGACCCGGACATCATTCTCGTCGGCGAGCTGCGCGATCTGGAGACGGTGTCGATCGCGATCGAGACGGCGGAGACCGGACACCTCGTGTTCGGCACGCTGCATACGACGAGCGCCGTGAGCACGGTCGACCGACTCATCGACCAGTTCCCACCCGACCGTCAGGCCCAGATCCGCGTGATGCTCTCCGAGTCGCTGCGCGGCGTGATCTCGCAGGTGCTCTGCAAGAAAATCGGCGGCGGACGAGTGGCCGCTCGCGAAGTGCTGCTCACGATTCCGGCGATTTCGAACCTGATCCGCGAAGGCAAGACGTTCCAGATCCCGTCGATCCTGCAGACGTCCAAGCGGTTAGGCATGGTGACACTCAACGACGCGCTGATCGAGCTGGTGGACAACGGGCTCGTCGAGCCGCGCGAAGCGTACGTGAAGGCGAGCGACAAGCAGGGCTTTGCCGGCATGCTCAAGGCGCGCAATCACAACACGAGCTTCCTGGAAGGCGATCTCAGCGCCACCGCGGGCAGCGGCACCGGAAGCACGACGGCCGTGAAAGCCGAAGGCGGATTGAAAGCGCCGGCCACGCGGCCCGCGAACGCGGGCCGGTAGCGGAGAGCCGCGCCCCGCGTCGCTGATTTAGGTCTTCAAGATCCTCTGCTGCAACTGCGCCTGCGTCACGTAGTAGCTCTTTGAGTGCATCCGATTCCCACCTGTGTCGCCGAACGTGTGCTCGATCTGCGGCACCGGCGGATTGCTGGGATCGATCGGCGCTCCGTCGCTGGACGCGCCGTCGGGATGCAACGTCGCCGCAACCTCCTGCGGCACGTCCCATCCGCCCGCGCGCTCGTCCTGCGGAAATGCGTCGCCGTCTCCCGCTGTGAGCTCGTCGATCGGTAACTCTCCGTCAGCATCTCCGGACGATCCCCGCGGGCGGACATATTCGTCGCGCTCCTGGTATCCGTAGCCTCCGAATACCTCGCCGCCACGCATATAGTCGTTGCCGTAGCCGCGCCCGCGGGGATACTCGTTTTCTTTGGCGTCGTTCTGCTCCATTGGTCCTCCTTGGAAGAGGTCGGCCGATCGCCAAACACGCCGCGCACGTCGGACGCGCCGGACACCACGTGTCTCGTGCACACGCACCACTATACGACCCCGCGCGACTTTTTCGCGCCGCTCGGGTCGGATATAGTTAAAGGCTATGCTCATTCGTAACATTGCCATCATTGCTCACGTCGACCACGGCAAAACCACACTGGTCGACAAGATGCTGCGCCAAGCGGGAGCGTTCCGCGAGAACCAGGTCGTCCAGGAGCGCGTGCTGGACTCGAATCCGCTGGAAAGAGAACGTGGCATCACCATCCTTGCCAAGAATACTTCCGTCCGGTGGCGAGACGTCAAGATCAATATCGTCGATACGCCGGGTCACGCCGATTTCGGCGGTGAAGTCGAGAGAATTCTAAGAATGGTGGACGGCGTCCTCCTCGTGGTGGACGCGTTCGACGGTCCCATGCCACAGACCCGTTTCGTCCTCCGCAAGGCGCTCGCGCTCGGCCGAACACCGATCGTGGTCATCAACAAGATCGATCGCCCCGGTGCGGATCCGCTGCGCGTGCACGATGAAGTGCTCGACCTGTTCATCGAGCTCGAGGCGGATGACGCACAACTCGATGCACCGGTCGTGTATGCGTCGGCGCGATTGGGCACGGCCACGATGGACATCGACGTTCCCGGCTCCGACCTCACCCCACTGTTCGAGTCCATCGTGTCGCACGTGCCCCCTCCTCCCGGGGACTCGCAGGGGCCGTTCCAGATGCTCATCTCGACCATCGATCATTCGCCCTACCTCGGCCGACTGGGCATCGGGCGCATCGAACGCGGGACGGTACGCGTAGGCGACGAAGTGGCGTTGCTGCCGTTGGAGCCGTCGCGTCCTGCGGAGCGCGCGCGCGTGACCAAGCTCTTCGGATTCGAGGGACTGGAGCGCGTCGAGCTGCCGGCGGCCCCGACGGGAGAGATCGTCGCGCTTGCGGGACTGGAAGGGGTCGAGATCGGCCTTACGGTGACCGACGTGGAGCATCCGGACCGCCTCGCGGGAATCGCGGTGGAAGAGCCGACCATTTCCGTCGACTTCATCGTGAACAATTCTCCGTTCGCCGGCAAGGAGGGACGCTTCGTAACATCGCGGCAGGTGCGCGAGCGGCTCTACAAGGAGTTGGAGCGGAATGTCGCGCTGCGCGTCGAAGACACCGACAACACGGATACGTGGACGGTGAGCGGACGCGGCGAGTTGCACCTCTCGATTCTCATGGAAACGATGCGTCGGGAGGGGTACGAGTTTCAGGTGTCGCGTCCGCGCGTGATCACGCGGCGCGGTCCCAACGGGGAACGATTGGAGCCGTATGAAGAGCTGAGCATTGACGTGCCCGAAGAATTTCTGGGCGCGGTGATCGAGAAGCTGGGTCCGCGCCGCGCGGAGATGCTGGAAATGAAAAATCCGGGACAAGGACTGGTGCGATTGGTGTATCGGATTCCAGCGCGCGGATTATTTGGGTACCGCTCGGAATTTCTTACTGATACGCGTGGAACAGGCATCCTGCATCATCGCTTTCTCGAATACGGTCAATGGGCGGGTCCGCTCTCGGGGCGCAACCGCGGAGTGTTGGTGTCCATGGAGGGCGGGGTGGCGGTCGCGTTCGGGCTGTTCAATCTTCAGGAGCGGTCGACGCTGTTCATCGGTCCGGGCACGCCAGTGTACGAGGGCATGATCGTTGGAGAAAATTCACGACCGGGTGACATGGACGTGAATCCGACGAAGGAAAAGAAGTTGACGAACATGCGCACGACGGCGAGCGACGAGAACATCCAGCTCGAGGCGCCGCGGGAGTTGACTTTGGAAGGCGGGTTGGAGTACATCGAGGAAGACGAGTTGATCGAGGTCACGCCGTCTTCGATTCGGTTGCGCAAACGATATCTGAGCGCAAACGACAGAAAAAAGTTGTCGCGACAAGAGAAGCGCGAACGCGCCTCTCTGTAATTCACCCTCACGGAGATCCGGGTCATGTTGGACGAGTTCGAGTCGTTGGACGCGGCGCAATTCCGCGGGCGCAACAACGACGACCTCGACGAGGACGCGCTGGACGACGACGAGCTGGACGATGATGCGGTCGATGGGGATGACGACGATCTCGAGTTCGATGATGATGACTTCGAGGACGAGCTCGATGATGAGGATGAGGACGAGGATGATGAGGATGATGACGACGAGGACTACGACGAGTTCGAAGATGATCTCGTCGATCTCGACGACGAGTATGACGATGTCGAGGAGCAGCGCCCCAACCCGGGCGGCCACAATCGATACGAGGACTGACGCCCGTTAGGCGGCGGCGGCGGGAGCGGCTCGGCGTCGGTCCAATGCAGGAACGGTTCACGATCACTGGCGATCGTGAACCGTTCGTTTAAAGACGGACACAGCGGACACACCGGACAAGGCCGGACAGGGGCGGGTCTATGGTGCTACGTTTGTCACCGGTCCCATCCTCGAAGGCGGACAAGGCGGACAAGGCGGACAAGGCGGACAAGAGGCAGACAAGGGC
>DAHUXU010000554.1 GCA_027307005.1 Gemmatimonadota bacterium | reverse complement strand
GTGCGACCAGCAATCGCAGTGCTGCATGCGCTCTGCCCGTCTTGCCCGGCTGCCGACGCACGCGTCTGGCTGATTTCTTCGCTCGCATCGTAGGCATCGTTCCTCCTCGTAGTCGGTATGTTGGGCATACGCTACGTGCTGCCCGCTCCCGGGTCTGTCGGGGAAGTGCCGAGCCTGGGTCACGGAAGCCCTGACAGCTTCCGGACTCCGACACAGCATTATTGTCAAGACGCAAACGGAGTCGAAGGACGCCATCGATGGCAGGTCATGACGCACACAGAACGCGGCAATGGTTGACCAGCACGGCCGTGCCCGCGGCCGCCCTCTTGCTCCTCGGCGCGGGCGCCGTGGCACGCTTTGGGTGGCCGACAGCGGGGGCGAGCACATCCATTTGGACCATCGGCTTAGTGCTCACAGGTGCGCCGACGGTGTTTCGTACGCTGCGCAACGCGCTCGCCGGTCGCTTCGCCGCGGACCTCGTTGCCGCGCTGGCGATCATCGGCGCGGTCTGGCTCGCCCAACCGGTGGCCGGGTTGGGGATCGTCCTCATGCAGACCGGCGGCGAGGCTCTCGAGCGCTTTGCCGAAGGACGCGCATCCGATGCCGTGCGCGCGCTGGAGGAAGCGGCTCCACGCACTGCGCATCGGATCGATGGTACGCGTCTCGACGACATCACCGCGGACGCCATCCGAGTAGCTGACGTCCTCCTCGTTAGGCCCGGCGAATTGATGCCGTGCGATGCAATCGTCGTCGATGGCCGCTCGCACGTCGATGTGTCTCGTCTGACGGGCGAACCGCTGCCGGTGGTGGCGACGCCCGGGACGCGGCTCATGAGCGGTACCGTGAACGGCGAAGGCACGTTGACGGTGCGCGCGGTTGCCACGGCGGGTGAAAGCCAGTACGCGCACATCGTGGCGCTCGTCGCGTCCGCCCAGGCGAGCAAGGCGCGGCTCCAGCGGCTCGCCGACCGCTACGCCGTGTGGTTCACACCCTTCACGCTCGTGGTGTGCGCGATCGTGTTTGCCGTCACGCACGACCCGGTTCGCGTGCTGGCGGTTTTGGTCGTGGCCACGCCAGGTCCCCTCATTCTCGCGACACCCATCGCGTTCATCGGCGGGATCAACCTCGCTGCGCAGCGCCACATCATCGTCCGTACGGGTGACGCGCTCGAGCGCCTCGCCGGCGTCACGACGGTGGTGTTCGACAAGACGGGAACCTTGACGATCGGGCGTCCGGCGGTGCATCGAGTCGTGGCGGCTCCAGGCCTAACCGAAAACGATGTCCTCCGCGCCGCCGGCGCCGTGGAGCAGGCATCGAGCCATCTCTTGGCGCGCACGGTGGTCGATGCGGCAACGGAGCGCGGCATCGCGTTGCCCGCCGCACGCCAGGTCATCGAGTCCGCGGGGCGCGGTGTGACCGGGCAGGTCGAGGGCCGCAGCGTGTGCGTCGGCGCGCGATCGTTCGTCCTCGAGCAGTATCCCGGCATCGCGGCGGAGTTGGGCGCACTCGACCACGCGGATGGCCTCGAGGCCTACGTCGCGATCGACGGCCGCGCGGCCGGTGTCCTGGAATACGCGGACCGCCTGCGTCCGGAGCTCCACGACGCGACGGCGCACCTCGCGCGCCTCGGCCTAACGGACACCGTGCTGTTGTCGGGCGATCGCGCGGCCAACGCGCGGTCCGTTGCCGTCGCAGCCGGCATCGAGCAAGTCGCCGGCGATCTGATGCCCGAAGACAAGGTCGATGCCGTTCGACGGCTGGTCAGCGAGGGCCGCGGTGTTCTCATGGTCGGCGACGGCACCAACGACGCGCCGGCGCTCAGCGCCGCGACGGTGGGCATCGCTCTCGCCGGACACGGTGGCGGCATCACCGCCGAAGCGGCCGACGTCGTGGTCCTCACCGACGATCTGCGTTCCGTACCCGAGGTTATCGGCATCGGCCGCCGCACGATGCGCATCGCGCGCCAGAGCATCCGGGTAGGCCTCGGCTTGAGCGGACTCGCCATGGTGCTCGCCGCGGTCGGCCTGATCGCCCCGGCCGTCGGTGCCGTGCTCCAGGAAATCATCGACGTTGCGGTCATCGTCAATGCACTCCGAGCACGTCGACCCGGCCCATCATCCGGCAAGCAACGCGTGAGCAAATGGCCCCGGAATGCATCCGTGCCCCGCGTCCGGACACTGCACGACCCGGCGTCGGGTGTTTCCCGACACCTATGAAGCGATCGTACGCTATCCTAACACGCGTGCGTGGAACCAGCACCCGACGGGAGGAATGATGCCTGACCATGCAGCGCCGAGCTTTCGCGCGTTGGACAAGGACGAAAGCCAGGCGATCTTGTCGCGCAACCACGTTGGACGCATCGCCTACAGCTTTCACGACCGCGTCGACATCGAGCCCATCCACTACATGTGCGATGGCGGGTGGATCTATGGCCGTACCTCGCCCGGAACCAAGCTCACGACGCTCAGCCATCATCGGTGGGTCGCGTTCGAGGTCGATGAAATCGACGGCCCGCTCGACTGGCGCAGCGTGGTCGTGCACGGCACGGTGTACTGGCTGACGTCGACGCTGTCGCACGCTTCGGAGGACGAAGTGCAAACCGGCCTGACACTGATGCGCACCGTCTTCCCGGAGACGCTGACGGAAGATGATCCGACGCCGCTTCGCACGGTGTTGTTCCGTCTCTCGACGTCCGAGATCACAGGCCGTTGCGCAACGAGTCAGCCGGCGGCTGCATCGACGGCGGAGAAGCACTCGCCGAAGCGCGCGCCGGAGCAGGCATGAATCGCGGCGTGACGAGCTTCGTTAGGCGTTTGCTCCGGCTGCCGCTGGCGGCGAAGCTGGCGGGCGCCAATGCCCTCCTGTTGCTGGTGGCGTTCGCCGGAGTCGAGGCCGCCGCGTACCGCGGACCCATCGCCTGGCCGGCAATGGCGATCGCGGGCGTCGCTGTGCTGCTCGGCATCGGCATCAACGTCGCCCTCGTGACGCTCGCGCTCAGGCCCCTGCACGACCTGCACACCACGGCCCAGCGCGTCTCGCGCGGGGATCTGGCTGCGCGCGTCCCCACCTCTCTCGTCGCGGACGCCGAGCTCGACCGGGTGAGCAGCACCTTCAACGTGCTCCTCGACCATGTGATGGCCGAGCGCGAGCGCATTCGACAACTGGCGTCGCAAGCGATCGAGGCGGGCGACCGCGAGCGCGCCGCCCTCGCCGCGGAGCTGCACGATTCGATCGCGCAGTCCATCGCGGGCATTTCCTACCAGCTCATTGCCGCCGAACGGATCAGCAAGGATGCAGAGGTCACCGCCCGATTGGTGGCCGTTCGCGAAGCGGCGAAGGGGATTCTCGAAGGAGTGCGACTACTGTCTCACGCTGTCTATCCACGCATTCTCGATGACCTGGGCCTCGCCAGCGCCTTGCGTGAGCTCGGACGAAGTATGGCAGTGGACATTGGTCCGGTCATCACCGTGGACGTCTCGGAGGTCGCCGAATCCGCGGCCAAGCGGCTCCCTGTCGAACGCGCCGCGGTATTGTATCGGGTGGCGCAGGAAACGGTGCGCAACGCGTTGCGGCATGCGAGCGCCTCACGCATCGTTGTGCGTCTCGACGCCACTGCCGACGCGTTTACACTCGTGGTGGAGGACGATGGAGTGGGGTTCGATCTGGCCCAACCGGGGCTCGAATCGTCGGGGTTGGGCTTGTTCACGGCGCGTGAGCGCGTCAGCTTGGCTCAGGGCCACTTCGATCTGGTGACGCGGCCGGGCGGTGGCACGAGGGTGACTGCGTCCATTCCTGCGATGCTCGCGGCCGCTGCGCCGCGGCGTGCGTTGCACTGACAACGGAGCCCGATGACAGTCGACACCATACGGGTAGTGCTCGTCGATGATCACGCAGTCGTGCGAGCCGGACTCAAAGCCGTCCTGGCGACCGCGCCCGACATTCAGGTGGTCGGCGAAGGGAGCAACGGACGCGAGGCCGTCGCGCTGGCCGAGCGGTTGAAGCCGGAGGTGGTGATCACGGATCTCTCGATGCCGGACCTCGACGGAGCGGGGGTGATCAGGGAAATCGTCGCCAAGAACATTCCATCGCGCGTGCTCGTGCTCACGATGCACACCGAAGATGAATACCTCGTGCCGTTGCTCGAGGCCGGCGCGGCGGGCTACCTCGTGAAGAGCGTGGCTGATCGTGAGCTCATTGCCGCGGTGCGCTCGGTGGCGCACGGCGAGACTTACGTCCAACCGGCCGCCGCCCGCATCCTGGCGCGGGAGCTCACCAAGAAGGACGCCGCCGAGCCGAACCGTCAACGATACGAGCAGCTCACGCCGCGTGAGCGGGACGTGCTCCGGCTCATCGCGCAGGGCTACTCGGCCCCCGAAATCGGTTCCCAGTTAGGCATCAGCCCGAAGACGGTGGACACCTACAAGCAGCGCATCGAGGAGAAGCTCGGCCTCGCGCATCGGTCGGACTACGTGCAGTTCGCCTTCAAGCTCGGGCTGCTGGGCAAGAGTTAGGTGAGAGCCGGCCGGAAACGGGACGCCTCGACGCTGTCATGCCGCTCACTGCGAATCGGACGGTCACGGCCGCACTCTGGATCGCGCTCGTCGCCACGATGGCGGGTGCGGGCATGCTGCTCGCGTCGGTGTGGCGTGGGCCGCTCACGTCTCGCGGCGTGCCGCTCGTCGGCGCCGCATTATTCCTGTGCGCGGCCGGAGCGGTCGCCTACGCGCTCGTCCGCACGCACATCGTCGGCCTGCGCGTCCGCGCGCTGCAGGACGTGGAGCACGACCTCCGCGTCTCGGAAGCGAAATTCGCGGGGATCCTCGCCATCGCGGCCGACGCGATCATCAGCGTGGACGATGCCCAACGG
>DAHUXU010000498.1 GCA_027307005.1 Gemmatimonadota bacterium | reverse complement strand
TCCGCGCCCTCTCCGTCTTTCGCTTTTGTTCTTATCCGGCTTTGTCCGGCCTTGTCCGCCTGTAGTCCGCCTGTAGTCCGCCTGTAGTCCGCCTGTAGTCCCTATCTCTGTGGTGGCAACACCACCAGCAACTCGAGCTGCGGACTCGGAAAATCCGACGGCACGTACGCCGCCAGGTTCCGCGCCCGCATGATCGCCTCCCACTCGCTCCCGCTCTTGCCAACCTGGAAATAGTGGGAGCTCACCTTGACCGGCACCGCCGGCGGCGGATTCGGCGCATACGTGAGCGGCACGCCCGCCAGCGCCTGGCGGATCAAGTGATCGATCCGGTCCGCCGATGAAATCTTGATCAACCCCGGCGCCCGCTGAATGAGATCGGCCGGACTCATGTTCGCGTCCACCGATAAGTACAACTGCGGTGCCGTGAAATACTTGTCCTGGTCGAGCGCCGTCGCGTAGATCGACTGCTGCACCAGCCGCAGCGGCAGCGACACACAGTTCGACGGCACCACCGTCTCCAACAGCATGCGAAGCTGCTCGTCCAACTTCGAGAAGCACGACGTGAGATCGTCGTGCTCGTACGCCGGCAGATCGCGCGGATGCACGATCGTCGAGAACGTCGTGAGCGCCCCGGCAAGCGAGAGCATCGCGCTGAACAACTCTTCCGGATGCCCGCGCTTCGTCTCGTAGAGATGACGGAGCTGCGGGAAGTACGTGTTGATCGTGTAGAGCAGCCAGAAGCTCGCGACGTCCGCGATGCTGAAATCCGCCAGACTCTGATTCTTCTGCCGGCGCGTGAGCGAGAGCGCGCTGCTGCGCGCCGACAGGATTTCGACCAACCGACGCGCGATGGCGATGATGAAATCGCTCGCGCCAATGTCGATTAGCGGCGGCACGAACTGCGGGTCGGGCGACAGATCGCCCGTGGCGGACTTGCGCACGCGCGCCACCCGCAGCGTCGAATTTCCCTCGTGCGACTCGCCCTGGACCAACAGCCGAAAATTTTTCCGCGCGACCTGGATCGGCTTCTCGGCGAGCCCGGTGTTCTCGTCGCGCCGCAACAACACTTCCGCCGAATAGCGCGCACTCGAGTCGCCCGCCGCGACGGCGACGTTGTGCCCGCTCGTGCGATACTCCGGGACCGCGAGATAGATGTCCAGCTCCGTCTGGTCCTGCTCCCACACCCCGTCGAGCACCTTGGGCGCCGGCGCCGGATCGCTCACCGGTAGATCGAACAACAATCCGTCAGGCAGAATCCCCGCCGCATGCGAGATCGCGAACGATCCCGCGGCCAGCGCCTCGTGATCGATCTCCAACCGGTGAAAGCCCCACGGACAGTACGTGAGGCCCGAGAGTTGGAACTGGATGAGGTCCTCGAGAAAGCGATCCTGCGTCTGCAGGTGCTGGGGACTCAGGAGCACACCCTTCGTCCAGAGGACCGGCTGCATCTGTCTCATGGCGCCCTAAGGTACTATCGCGGTGACGAATTGTCAGTTCGGCGACGAATCGGTGCCCAAAACTGTACCAGCACCGTTCTCGTGTCGATGTCCACCTTGACACTCGTCATCGTGCGGCGAGATTGTCCGTCTCTTCCCGCTATGTCCGATGTCGGATCACCAACGCAGAGCACACATCCAGTTGGACGTCACTGCGGGACGCGCGCGCGCCGGCATGGTGCCGGACGATGATACGCCGTTCCGCATTCTCGTCTTGGGCGATTTCAGCGGGGACAGATCGCGTGCCGGCGCGTCGCAAGCCCCGCTCGCGGCTCGCCGTCCGATCCCTGTCGATCGCGACACGGTCGACGACGTCATCGCCCAAATCGCGCCGGAAATCCTGCTCGAGCGCGGCGCCGACGGCGACGTGATCGTTCGGATCGCGTCGATCGACGATTTTCACCCCGACCAGCTGTACGACGCGCTTCCGTTGTTCAAATCGCTGCGTGCGATGCGCGCGCGGCTCGCCGATCCGGCGACGTTTGCCAGTGCCGCGCGCGAGCTCGCGGCCTCCGACCTCACCGGCGAGACCGGCCAGAGCGCCGCGCCATCACCGCCTCGACCCGCGCCGGGT
>DAHUXU010000489.1 GCA_027307005.1 Gemmatimonadota bacterium | reverse complement strand
GTTGCTGCGTCGGGAAGAGCGTGGCCGATCCCGGCGAAATGACGACCGAGTTTGCAGGCGCGGGCGAGACCGTAATGGCTGCGCCCATGTGCGCCGGGCCGCTGGTTGCCGTCACCGTCGCCGACCCGACGGACACGCCTTTCACGATCGTCACTGCTCCCGACGTCGGAGTGATCGTCGCCACGGCGGAGTTGTCGACCGACCACGAGACGGCCGCCCCGGCGATCACCGCCCCGGCCGAGTCTTTCACCGTGGCCGAGAGCTGCCCGGTCTGCCCAACGGTGAGCGGCAGGCTCGTCGGTGCGATCACAATGACTGCCGGCGTGGGCGCGCCCACGGAGACCGCCGCGCTGCCGGATTTTCCTTCACTCGTCGCGGTGATCGTCGCCGGCCCAACGGCGACGCCGGTCACGAGGCCCGTGTTGTCCACGGACGCGACCGTTGCATCGGAGCTGGACCACGTCACGACTCGACCCGACAGCGGATTGCCGCCGGCGTCGACCGGCTGCGCCTGGAATTGGAACTTCTGCCCGACTTTGATCACCTGGTTAGGCGGCGTCACGTTGACGGCGGCCACCGGTTGCGGCAGCACGGTGATGGTGGCGATCCCCGAGACGCCGTTGGCGCTCGCGGCGATCTGCGCGGTGCCGGTGTCGACGGAGGTCACGGCGCCGTTGCTCGACACGGTCGCCACGTTGGCGTTGGACGTGTTCCAGAAGATCGTGGCGCCAGTCACCGTCTGCCCCTGCGCGTTGACCACTCTGGCGCTCAGGGTGACGCTGGTTCCAATGACGATGGAGTCGTTGGACGGCGTGATGATGATCTTGCCGACGCCGCCGGTACCGGTGCTGTCGCCTCCGCAGGAAAGGAGGAGAGCGAAGCCGGCGGCGGCAAATATGAGTGCTGCGGATCGAAGTACGGCGCGCATCTGACGAGTCTCGGAGGTGGCGCGGACCGATGTTAACGGGCAAGCCGCACGATTGGGAAGCATTAAGCAAGAAACGGGGAACAAGTCGCGCAACTGGTCCGCGAGGTCGGGCTCGCCGGACTGGGTTCCGGACGTGACGCGACCTCTCGCGATCAGAGTTCGTGGATTGGCCGGAGCAGACGCCTGTCCAGGTCCCACCAGACGCAGCGTCACCTAGCGGTGACTCTATGTAGTCACCTATCAGTGACCATTGCTAAGTACCTGCAAAATAGTTATTAAAGTCACCTCCGATATTTTGTCGGCTAAACGCAGATCTTCGACTTCGTCACCTCGTGGTGGCAAGCGATATGGAACGAGACCGCGAAGCCACACAAACCAAGCTCATGGATGCCGTCGAGCGCATTGCCATCCGCGACGGCTTCGAGTCGTGTGGCGTCAACGCGATAGCCCACGAGGCAGGCGTCGACAAAGTGCTCATCTATCGGTACTTCGGCGGTGTCGCCGGCCTCGTCTCCGCCGTGATCGCACAGCGCGCGGCGTGGCCGAACACACCCGGCGTGTCCTTTGGCGACGGCGTCTCCCCCGGCTCCTCGTTCTGGACCGCACTCATTACTCGAGCCCGCGACATCCGCGCTCGACCCCTCGCCCAACACGCCATCGCGTGGGAAGCGAGCGGGCACGCGGATCACGAGGTGGCGCGCCCGGTGACCGAGGGCCGCGAGACGCAGTTCGCCGCGCTCGCGTCTGCGCTCCACCAGCGCGTGCCGGCGCGACTCGATGTGGACGCCGTTGGCGCCCTCGTCGCCGCCGGCCTCACGATACTCGCCGCGCGCACGGACGGCGTACCATTTTTCGGGCTCGATGTGCAAAAGGACGCCGACTGGCGTCGCATCGAGAAGGCCGCCGGTACCATCTTGCGGGCACTGCTCGATCCATCCGATGTCTGAAGCAGCGAGACGATGACCGAATCACTGAGCATGGCGCCGCCCGCGCCGTCGACGCCGGCCGCGGCGGGCATCGAGGTCCGCGGCCTCACGAAGCTCTACGGCGACCTGGCCGCGGTGTCGAACCTGTCGTTCACCGTGCGGGCAGGCGAAGTGTTGGGCCTCGTCGGGCCTAACGGAGCCGGCAAGACCACCACGCTGCGCAGCTTGAGCGGCATCATCCGCCCGACGAGCGGCACGATCCACATTGCCGGACGCGATCTCGCCGCCGACCCGGTCGGCGCCAAGGGCGCGCTCGCGTTCATCCCCGATGAACCGCACCTGTTCGAGTACCTGTCGGTGGACGAGCACCTGCAGTTCATCGCACGGCTGTATGGTGTGACGGACGCCGACCAGCGGATCGGTCCCTTGCTCACGGAGCTCGAGCTCACCGAAAAGCGCGATGCGCTCCCGGCCGAGTTGTCGCGCGGCATGCGGCAGAAGCTCGCGATCGCGTGCGGCCTGCTGCACGATCCGAGAGCGCTGGTGCTCGACGAACCGCTCACCGGCCTCGATCCCGGCGGCATGCGCAAGATGAAAGCGACGATCGTCGCGCGCGCGAGGGAGGGTGCGGCGGTCGTCCTGAGCTCGCACCTCCTCCACCTCGTGGAAGAGCTGTGCACGCGCATCCTGCTCATCTACGGCGGGCGCGCGGTGGCGTTCGGCGCGCTCGACGACATCATCGCCGAGCGCCCGCAGCTCGCGGGGCGCGGCCTCGAGGACATTTTCCTGGCGCTGACGAGCGACGGCGGATCGGCCGCCACGTGACCTCCGAGCCGCAACCGCCGTTCGCCGCGCTCGGCTGGCTGCTCGTGCGCGGCGTGGTGAACCGGACCGTTAGGCGGGCCCGCCGCGTGCGGCAGCCGCGCTACGCGCTGGCGCTCATCGCCGGGATCGGCTACTTCTGGTTCATCCTCGTGCGTCCGCGCGGCGACACCGTGCTCGTGGGCGCGACGCCCGACGGCACGGCGCATCTGGCCTATGCGTTAGGCATCGCGGTGCTCGCGGCCAGCTGGTGGCTCTTCGGCAGCGACGAAGTGGCGCTCAATTTTTCGACGGCCGAAGTCCAGCTGCTGTTCGCCGCGCCGCTCACGCGGCGGCAGCTCGTGGCGTTCAAGCTGCTGCAGGCGCAGCTGGTGATCGTGATCAGCGTGGTGATCTGGCTCGCCATCCTCGGGCGATCGCCCGGGTCGATGGTGGAGCGCGCGGTCTCGCTCTGGATCGTGTTCACGGC
>DAHUXU010000470.1 GCA_027307005.1 Gemmatimonadota bacterium | reverse complement strand
CCCCACCGACAGCTGATTGGGCTTCTCGTACGTCGCGACATCCCGCACCGAGTCGGGATCGAACACCACGAGATCGGCCCACATCCCGCGCTTGATCACGCCGCGATCCACGAGATGCTCCCGCTGCGCCGCCAGCGCTGTGAACTTCCGGATCGCATCGGGCAGCGTCAACAGGTGCTCGTCGTGCACGTACTTGCGGAGTATGCGCGGGAACGTCGCGGACGCGCGCGGGTGGGGATGTTCCCGGCCGAGAATGCCTTCGGGCGACGTGCCGGACGCGTCATTGTCGATCGACACCCACGGCTGCCTCAGTGCCAGCCTAACGTCCGGCTCGGACATGCCGAACACCGCCACCGACGTCTGCGCACTGTCCTTCACCAAAATGTCGAACAACGCGCTGATCGCATCCTCGTGCCACATCGCAGCGATCTCGTCCAGCCGCTTACCCTGAATCGGGAGCAGCGACGGATTGTTCACCGCGGTGATAAGCACGTCGTGCGGGCCGGCGATCTCCTGCCACTCGTTGTCCCACGACGTCGTCGGCGTCAGCATGTCCTTGCGGATGCGCGCGCGCATCGTGCGATCCTGGAGCCGCTCGAGGAGCTTCGCGTTGCCGCCGTCGTGCGCCCACGGCGGCACGAACGCCGAGAACGTGTTTTCCCACGCCGTGTAGGCGTACGTGTCGGCGCTCACGTCCAGCCCGGCGCGGCGGGCGGAGTCGATCCGCGCCACGACGTGAGGCATCCGTCCCCAGTTGGCCTTCCCGGCGGTCTTGAGATGAAAGATTTCCACCGGGATATGCGCCTCGCGCGCGATGCGGAACGTCTCGTCGAGCGAGGCCGACTCGGCTTCTCCTTCACTCCGCATGTGCGTGGCATAAATCCCGCCGAACCGCGCGGCCGTGGCGGCGAGCGCGATCAGCTCGTCGGTCTTGGCATAGGGCGCCGGCGCGTACTCGAGCGCGGTGGAGACGCCTAACGCGCCATTCTCCATCGCCTGCGCCACGAGATCCTGCATCCGGCGGAGTTGGTCGGCTGTCGGTGTGCGATCCCCGTAGCCGAGGACCATCTCGCGCACCGACGTAGCCCCGACGTACGTGCCGATGTTGATGCCGGCGCCCTGCTGCTCGAGACGGGCGAAGTACTGGGCGAGCGTGTGCCAGTCGGCGGTGATGCCGTAGTGCCGGTAGGTCGCCGCGTTTTCGGCGAGCATCGCGCTGTCTAACGGAGCAACGGATTCCCCTTCGCCGGTGATCTCGGTCGTGATCCCCTGGTAGATCTTGGATGGCAGCCGGGGATCCACGAGAATCGTCAGCTCGGACTGGCCGAGCATGTCGATGAAGCCGGGCGCGATCACCATGCCGTGCGCGTCGATGACTTGTCGTGCGGTCTCGCGGGACAGATCGCCGATCGCCGCGATGTGTCCGTCGCGCACGCCTACATCGCCAGCGTACCACGGAGAACCGGTGCCGTCGATGATGTGCCCATTGCGGATGATGATGTCGAACCCTGCAGCGCTCTGGCTCGGCGCCGCGCTCGCGAACAAGACGGAAAGCATGCCGACGATAATTGCGCGATGCATGCGAAGGCTCGGCAGATGGTGAGCACTCGACGGTAGCCGAATCATCCGGCTACGAAGCGAACTTGCACGACGGCCGCACCAAACACGGCGTCATCAGAGGCAGGACAATCAGACATCACGACGTCGGCGCCGGCGCAATCGCGTGCACCTCGCGCTGCGCGTCGATCAGCGCGTCCAGGTCGCGCTCGGCGTGTCGGGCCTGCACGAGCAGATTCGTGACGGTGTCGGCGCGATCGACGCCGCCATGCAGGCGCAGGAGGTCGAGTCGGATCGACTCGAGCGCGGCGATGGCGCGAGCGAAATCGTGCCGCGCGGCGTCGCGCTGCTCCCGCAAACGCGCGACCGTTTCGCGCGCGCGGTCGTCCGGCGACGGGGCCAGGTCGCGCTCCGCTTCTGCCGTGAGGCGGCTCAGCTCGTCGACGTGCTCGCGGACGCGGACGGCGCGTTCCTCCAGCCGGCGGACGAGCTCGGGCAGCGCGCGCAGGTCTCGTCGATAGGCGGTGGGCAGCGCGGCAAACAGCTCGCTCGCCGCCAGGCCGAGCGCGGCTTCCGTTGGGCGGTTGAGCAGTTGTGGCGCGGCCGAGCGTCCGCGCCCGAGCATCGCGCCGACCCAGGCGCCTAACCGGGAGCCCCAGAAGGTCGTGCGGCCGAACCCGATCATGGCCGACCGCAGCTTTCTGGGCAGCAGGCGCACGCCGAGCGCGTTGCTCAGCAGCAGACTCCCGCCGGCGGGCCACGCCGTCAGCTTGAACACGAATTCCAGCATCTGCGGTCCATTCGTGCGGCCGACATCAGCAGCCGACACGATCACGCCCGCGAACGCGGCGACCGACGCCCAGGTGAACCAGCGTAGCAGGCGCGGCCCGACAGCGGTCTCCGTCGATTCGAACGCCATCTCTTCACGCCGAATGTCCCGCCAGCGCGCCAGCGCGGTGCGAAGATCTGCCACCGAGTAGCCGGCGTGGAGCGCGCGCCAGGTCTGTCGCAGGTGGAACGCTGCCAGGGTGACTAGCGGCACGGCCGTCAGCACGGACGTCACGACCAACTGTTGCAGCCGAAAGCCGCGCATTGCGTGCGACGCGCCGAACCGCAGGACGAACCACGCATCGATCGCGGTGACAATGCCGGCAACACCGGCCCACGTCACGAGCAGGGCGCGCGCGGGATTCTGTGTCGTGAGCCAGGCCCGCAGCGGAATGGGCAGCTCGCTTCGCTCGATGGACGCGGGCTCGAGCGCGTCGGCGAGCGCTTCGCCGCCGGGAAAACGCCCCGCCGGGTCGCGATGGAGGCAGCGGTCGATGGCGCGCGCGAGTGCCGGCGGCACGCCGGGCGACACGCGCTCGACGGGCCGCGCGGCTTCGCCTAACTGCTTGCCCGCCAGTGCGGCGACCGACGTCGCGTCGTACGGCAGCCGGCCGGACACGATGTAGTAGCCGACGACACCGAGGGCGTAGAGGTCCGAGCGGCCGTCGACTTCCGTGCCGGCCAACTGCTCGGGACTCGCGAAGGCCGCGGTCCCCATCGCCCGCTCGGTTTCGTCCTCCGTCTCGGCCTGCCGCACGCGCGCGATGCCGAAGTCGGTGACTAACGCGCGGCCGGTGCCCGTCTCGAGCAGAATGTTGTCGGGCTTCACGTCGCGATGGATCACCCCCCGCCCGTGGGCGTACGCGAGCGCCCACGACACTTCGCGCAGCACTCGTGCTGCGACGGCGGCGCCGAGCTGTCCCTGCGTGCGCACGCGATGGCCCAGGGTTTCGCCGTCGACGTACGCCATGACGAAGAACACGAAGCCGCCCGCTTCACCGACGCGATGGATCGGCACGATGTTCGGGTGCGAGAGCTGGGCAGCCGTTCTGGCTTCGCGGAGGAAGCGCTCGCGGAAGCCCGGGCGTTCGGCGAGCGCCGCCGGGAGCACCTTGATCGCGACGAGGCGCTCGAGCTGCACTTCGCGCGCGAGATACACGATGCCCATGCCGCCGCGTCCGAGCTCGCGCTCGAGCGAGTACTCGCCCGCGAGCGCCTGCTGCACGGCGAGAAACTCGGCATCGATCGGAAGTGCGTTGTCCATCAGGGCTCCGCGTTGGTCCCGCTCGTGCTCCGCGTCCGATGTTTTCCGTCGGGCTCCGGGCGCCTGGCGGGTCAGTCGACTTTGGCCTCGCTGTCGCCTAACCGCGCCAACCGTCTCCGCACATCGGCCACCTGCGGCTGCAGCTCGGGATCGGCGGTCCGCCACAGATCGATGAAGGCCGCGTAGTGGGACGCAGCCTTGTCGCGCTCGCCCTTGGCCTCGTACAGCTCGCCTAACCGCTTGTGGATCCCGGCCAGCACGATCGCATCGCCGAAACCGATGTGATCGCCGGACGCGCCGTACAGCTTCGACCAGAACGGTGTGGCGAGGTACGCTTCGTATTCCGCGATCGCCGAGTCGGCCTCGGACGACGCGTCGAACGCCCGCGCGAGCACGACATGGATGCAGGGCGCGCACTCGTCAGACGGCAGGCCGTCGTACCACACGTCGGCCTGACGGAACTGCGACAGCGCGGTCTTCCCGTCGCCGCGCGCGAGCGCGATCGAGCCCAACGCGCCGTGTAGTCCGCGCGACTTGAGGCGCATGTCACTCGTGTCCGGGTCGTCCCGCCGGAACTGCGCGATACTCGCCGCCGCCTTGTCCGGATCCCCGGCGATGGCATAGGCCATCGCGACGTCGAAATACGGACGGTCGGCCAGCGGAATCCGCGACAGCGGCACGTCGGACACCGCCGCATCCACTTGGCGCACTGCGTTAGGCGACGGTCCGTGGAACCACGCATCGATGATCGCCGTGGTCAGCGCATCCTCGAGGCGGTCGCCGTCAGCCCGCGGCAGAACGGCCGCCTGCTCGCGCAACGCGCGCACCCCATCGGCGAGATGGCCGTGCAGGAGATCCACTGCGGCACGGGCGCCGTGAGCCCATCGCTGCAAGACCGGATCACCGCTCCGCGAGAAGCTGTCGACGAGCGCCCGGAACGCCGCCGTGTCGCCGGCCGCACGGCGCACCAACACCTCGTGCATCTTGAACCCATGCGAATCGGGCGCGCGTCGCCGCCAGTACTCCAGTGTCTTCTCGGCGCCGCGCACATTCCCCTGGTCGAGCTGCAGCTCGATCGTGTTGCCAATCGCGATGCCCGGCTGCACGCCCTGACTTCTCGACATCGCGTCGAGCGATTCGGCCTTGGCATAGAGGCGCTCCGTGCGCAGCACCTCGCCGGCATTGATCGGGGCGACGGTCGAATCGCCGCGCTGGACGAGCGCCATGTACGCAGCGAGCGCGCGTGCGCGATCCTGGTGCGGACCTTCGTGAAAGTAATAGGCCTCCGTTTGCAGGCGCTCCATCTCGGGCAGACGGTCGCGCAATCGGTACGCGTGCACCAGCGCCGAATCCTGTTCGTCGCGAGAGCCGCCGCTGTTGCCGATCGCGACCGCGAGCAGCCTCCACGCGGACGCAAAGTTCGAGTCCGCAGCCACTGCTTGGCGCGCGAACTGTACCGCCGCCTCTACGTTTTCTGCTCCGTTCGCACGACTGCCCTCGCTGAACAGGCGGAGCGCCTCGAGCGATGCCGTCGTCGCCTGCGCGAGCGGCGGACTGGCCTGCACGCTGCGCAGCGACTCGCCGATTTTTCCGCGCAGCTCCCTCGCCAACTTGTCCGTCGCGTCGATCAGCCCGCGCGGCCCGTCACCGGATTCGCGAAAGGAGGCGAGCTCGAGCCCGGAGTCGGCGCTGACTAACCGGAGCGTGATGATGTAGCCCGTGCCGACGCCCGTCACTTCGCCGTCGACCACGGCCTTCACGCCTTCGCGCTGCGCCATCTCGCGCGCCGTCGCCAGGTCGAGGCGTGTGTTGGCCGGACGCTCCATCCGGCGCAGCTCAGCGGCGATCTGCGGCGCCGGCACGAGCGAGATCATCGACGACTGCGCGAGCGCCGCCCGCACCGCGTCGCTGGCCACGGCGCCGAGCGCCGTGTCCGTGTGCTGCACGCCGAAGTCGGCGATGATCACCGGCTCGCGCGCGGTGAACGTGCCGCGCGCCAGCAAC
>DAHUXU010000468.1 GCA_027307005.1 Gemmatimonadota bacterium | reverse complement strand
CCGCACAAGACACGCGCCGCGCCAGCGCAGGCAATCGTGGTCAATGATACCGTCTACGTCGTGGACTGTGGCAACGGTGTCGCACGACAACTCGTGTTTGCGGACCTGCCGCTTTCAAGCGTGCGACACATCTTCATCACGCACCATCATTCCGATCACAACGCCGACTACGGCAACCTGATCCTCCTCGCGTGGGCGGCCGGCCTGCGCACGCGGCTGGATGCTTGGGGCCCGCCGCCGCTCGAGCGCATGACGGACCTGTTCTTCGCAATGAATGCGACAGACATCAGCGCCCGGACAGGGGACGAAGGGCGGATGCCGCTTCGGCCGCTCGTGCACGCGCATGACGTGCGCGGCGGCGGCCCGGTGATGCACGACGACAACGTACGCGTGACGGCAGCGGTCGTGCACCATCCGCCGATGGTGCCCGCGTTCGCCTACCGGTTCGACGCCGAGGACCGGTCGATTGTCATCTCCGGTGATACCACGCCGAGCGAGAGCTTGGTGGCGCTGGCGCGGAACGCGGACATCCTGGTGCACGAGGCGCTGTTCGACGCCGCGTCCGTCGACCGGCTCGTCGCGCACGTGCCTAACGCGTCAGATCTCCGGCGCAGCATTCTGTCACATCACACGACGGCGGAAGAAGCCGGTCGGATCGCCGCCGAGGCACAGGTGGGCACGCTGGTGCTGTCGCATCTCATCCCGAGCGAGGATCCGGCGGTCACCGAGGCGATGTGGAGCGATGCAGCCCGCAAGCATTTCGGCGGCCGAATCCTCGTCGGGCGAGACCTGATGGAGATGTGAGCCATAGCGTTAGGCGGTTGGGCAGCTGTGATGAGGGACGTCGAGATTCCCCCCATGGACAGATCAGTCACTGCACGGGAGGCGGCATGCGAGGTTCGACGGCCACGATATCTTATATCGTTGCGATGGTCGCCGTGATCGTCGCGGTCGATGTGCTGTTCTTCAAGGGCCGGTCGGGGCAGCGCCTGCTGGCGAATGCCGGAATCGTCCTCATCTTCGCCGCGTTCTACGTCAGGTTTCTGAAGCGCGGCTGAGCGTGCGGCGCCCCGTTCATCAAGGCTGTCGGCGACCGCCGGCATCGGCCCGATGTGAGCGTTAGGCATGGAACGAGAGCGGCGTACGGGACGTGCCGTCGGCGCGTTTCTGGGTCTGACCTTCGCGAGCACCTGGGCGCTCTGGGCCGTGGTCATCCGCGCATCCGCAAACCACGGCGCGTCGAGCACGGCCGCCGGCCCCGCCTTCGGCGGCCCGGCGTTCCTGCTCGGCGTGTTCGCGCCCGGAATCGTTGCGCTGGCGCTCACCGCGTGGCATGGCGGACATCAGGCGCTTGCGGCGCTGCTCCGGCGCATCGTCCAGTGGCGCGTTCCGCTTCGTTTGTACGCGTTCGCGCTGCTGCTCATGCCGCTGACCAAGCTGGCGGTCGCGCTGCTGGTCCGCGCGACGACCGGCGCGTGGCCACGTTTCGGCGAGACGCATCCGGTAATCCTCGTCGCGGCGACCGTCTTGTCGACGGTCGGGCAGGTG
>DAHUXU010000461.1 GCA_027307005.1 Gemmatimonadota bacterium | reverse complement strand
GAGAGGTCGCGGACGGCGACGTGGTTGGCGAAGCGTTTGGAGACGTGATCGATGTCGACAGCGACGGTCATGGCGGGTCCATGGGCGGGGGAAGCATCCCCACAACAATACGGCTGCGGGGTCGCAGGGTTCCAGCCTGAGGCGGCCGGCGCCCTTGCCGGGGCGGCCGGATCGCTGCACGTTGGTTGTTACCATTTGGTAACAACGCCAGCCTCCCGCCGCCTCCATGCGATCCTCTTTGGAGGAGATCCACACCCGGGGATCGATCCGCGCTGCCGCTTCATCGTTAGGCGTCGGCTATCGGCACGCGCTGGCGTGGATCAGGCGCGCCGAGTCGCTCGTTGGACAGGCGTTGGTGGAGCGGCACGCCGGCGGGTCGACCGGCGGCGGCGCGAGCCTAACGGAAAAGGCGCAGCGGGTGACGCGTGCCTACCGCCGGGTCAATGCGTCGATCCACCGCCTGGTCGAGCGCGCCGAGCGCGAGATCCTCGACAGCTGAGTCTTCCTTCCGTTCACGGCAGGAGCGAGTCATCGTGCGCGTGCGCTTCGTGCTTCCCGTCGTTTTCGCCGTGGCCGCCTCCTGCGGCAGGAGAACCCCGGCCTCCGGCAGCGGCGCGATCGTGGTCTACACCGCGGCGAGCGTCGCCATTCCCATCCGCGCCGCTCTCGACACCTTCGCCGTGCACCAGCACGTAACCGTTCAGCAGGAGAACGGCGGCAGCCTCGACATCGCGCGCAAGCTCACCGAGCTGCACGAAATTCCCGATGTCGTCGTGCTGGCCGACTACGATGTGTTCCCGAAGCTGCTCGTGCCCGGTCAGACGACGTGGTACGCCGAGTTTGCGCGCAACCGCATGGTGCTCGCGTTCACGAACACGTCGAAGTTCGCGTCGCAGGTGGACAGCACGAACTGGCCGCAGATCTTACAGCGGCCCGGCGTGCAGGTCGGGCGGGCGAATCCGGATCTCGATCCGAACGGCTATCGGACGCTGCTCACGATGCAACTCGCGGAGCGCTACTATGACCAACCCGGGTTGTACGACAAATTGATGAAGCTGTCACCGGCGAAAAACGTGCGGCCCAGAGAGGCAGATTTGGTGGGCGTGTTGCAGGCCGGCGAGTTCGATTACATCTGGTCGTACGAATCGCTCGCGCTGGCGACCAAGCTGCGGTACGTCACGCTCCCTTCCGCGATCGACCTCGGCACGCCGGCGGACACCGACCTCTATGCGCGGGCAACGGTGAAGGTGGCGGGAAAGACCCCCAAGGATACGCTGACGATCAAGGGCAAGCCCATCGTGTATGCGCTGTCGATTCCGACCGGCGCTCCGCATCCGGCGGCGGCGAGGACGTTCGTGTCCTTCCTGTTGTCCCGCGAAGGGCGGCGTCTGTTGCGGGCGAACAAGCTCGACGCGTTGGATACGCCGGTGATCATTGGTCGCGGCGCGCCCGCCTCGGTGCAGGCGGCGGTATCGGCGCCGTGATGGATCCGGCCGCGCGGACGCCATTCGTTCCGCGCTCGTTCGCGGCGCATCGCACGGCGAGCATCCTGGCGGGGTTGTGCGGGTCGATTTTTCTGCTGTTTCTGGTGGCGCCGATCGCGCGGCTTGTTGCGGGTGGCGGCCAGTCGGGTGTGGCGGAGCTGTTCACGGACGCCGAGCTCCGCGGCGCGCTCTGGCTCACCGCGGTGACGGCCACCGTGGCCAGGGCCGCCGGTGCGTTAGGCGGCACGCCGCTGGCGTATTTGTTGGCGCGACGGGCCTTCCGCGGAAAGGCCGTCGTGGCCGCGGTGCTCGACCTGCCGCTGCTCATCCCGCATCCCGTGGCCGGCATCGCGCTCCTGTTGATCCTGGGACGCGGCAGCGCCGTTGGGCGGGCGCTGCTGCACGCGGGCATCCAGGTGGCCGGCTCGCCGGTCGGCATCGTGTGCGCGATGGTGTTCGTGTCGGCGCCGCTCTACATCAGCGCTGCACGGGAGGCGTTCGCCCGCGTGGATACGAGGTACGAGTCCGTGGCGCGAACGTTGGGCGATCCCGCGTGGCGGGCATTCCGGCGGGTGACGCTGCCGCTCTCGATGCGCGGATTGATTGCCGCCGCCGTGGTGATGTGGGCGCGGGCCGTGAGCGAGTTCGGGGCGATCGTGATTCTCACCTACAATCCGAAAGTGGCGAGCGTGCTCGCCTACGACCGGTTCACGGGTTTCGGCCTAACGGAGGCGCTGCCCGTGGCCGCCGTGCTCTCGATCCTGGCGCTCGTCCCGTTGATCGCCCTGCGCGCACTGCGTCCGGATCACGGCGCGGGAATGGACGTGTGATCGAGGTCGCGGGGCTCGGCGCGCACGTCGGGACGTTCCGGTTGCAGGACGTGACGTTCACGGTACCGCACGGGCAGTACGGCGTCGTGATCGGACCGGCCGGTTCCGGCAAGACGACCTTGCTCGAGACGATCGCCGGCGTCATCGCGGCGCGCGCCGGGCGCGTCGCGCTCGACGGACGCGACGTGACCGCCGAGCGGCCCGAGGATCGGCGGTTGGGCATCGTGTACCAACATGGCTACCTGTTTCCGCACTTGAGCGTGGAGCGCAACGTGGCGTACGGCGCCGCGGATCCCGCGTTCGCCACCGAGATCGCCGAGCGCGTCGGAGCTCGGGCGCTGTACGACCGGCCCGTGCCCGCGCTGAGTGGAGGCGAGCGCCAGCTGGTGGCGCTCGCGCGCGCGTTAGCCGTTAGGCCGTCGGTGTTGTTGCTCGACGAGCCGTTCAGCGCCCTCGACCCGCGGTCGCGCACGATCGCGCGGCGGACGGTGGGCGCGCTGCACCGCGAGCTCGGCATCACCGTGCTGCAGGTGACGCACGATTTCACCGAGGCGGGGTTGCTGGGCGACGTGGCGGTCCTGCTCGATCACGGCCGGGTGCTGCAGGCCGGGCCGCCAGATGACGTGTTTCGGCGGCCCGCGTCTCCGTATGTCGCCGAGTTCCTCGGCGCCGAGAACGTGTTCGCCGGAACGGTTCGCGCGTTAGGCAACGGTGCTCCGGCGGGCGCCGAGCTGCGGGACCCGCGCCCGGTGCCGGCCGGACCCCGGTCGCTGGAATTCCGCGCCGGTCCCCTCACCATCTATGCCGTAGGCGATGCCGCCGATGGCGCGACCCACGCCGTGATTCGGGCGGAGGAAATCGTGTTGTCTCGGGAGCCGAGTCCGACGTCGGCGCGGAACCAGTTCGCCGGTACGATCGACGAGATCGCGACGTTGGGCGCGCTCACGCGAGTGGCGGTTGATGTGGGCGGCGTGGTGCTCGTCGCGGCGCTCACCACGCGCTCGGCGCAAGAGCTCGGGTTGGCGCGCGGCGGACGGATCTACGCGTCCTTCAAGGCGATGGCCGTGCATTTGTGCTGAGGCGCGTGCTATGCTGCACATGTAGGTCCCCTGCCGGCCGCGCTGCATTCGCCGACGGGTCAGTGTCCTCATTCGCACCGAAGGCGACAACAGCACATGGTACATCCGCACCGAATCGCCATGCGGGACGGCGAAGAGCTCTACGCCAGCTCGTGGGGCACAGGGCGACCCGTCGTGTTCATCCACGGTTGGGCCACGCACTCCGACATCTGGCAGTATCAAACGGCGTCGCTCAGCGACGTCGCGCGGTGTGTCGTGTACGACAAGCGAAGCCATGGGCGGAGCACTGACCCGGGATGCGGCTACGATTACGATGCGCTTGCCGACGACCTCGCCGCGGTCCTCGACGCGCTCGACGTGCACCATGCGCTCCTCGTTGGACATTCGATGGGCGCCGCCGAGATCGCGCGCTATCTGCGGCGGCACGGGCACGACCGCGTTGCGGCGCTCGTGCTGATTTCCTCGGCGCTGCCGTTCATTCTCAAGACCCATGACAATCCGGACGGAATCGATCCCGACGTGTTCGCCAAACGGCGCGCGAGCTGGACCACCGACATGCCGAAATTCTTGTCGGATAATGCGCGATTGATCGTGACGCCCAGGACCTCCGACGAGACGGTCGCCTGGATCGCGCGTATGGGCGAGGCTGCATCGCTGCCGGCCCTCATCGCCATGAACCACACGATCACCGAGACGGATCTGCGCCAGGACACGGCGGGCATCTCCCTGCCGACGCTCGTGATTCACGGAGATGCGGATCGGTCCGCGCCGCTCGCGCTGACAGGAATGCGCGTCGCAAAGATGATTGCCGGCAGCGAGCTGCGCGTCTATGAAGGGGCGCCCCACGCGCTTCTCGTGACCCATCACCGCCAATTGAACAGCGACCTGCACGACTGCGTCCGGCGGTTGGACGCATCATGACCGCCCGCGCTCGAGACAACGACGTGGTTGTCGCGGTGGCCAACCCGGCGCCACTCG
>DAHUXU010000460.1 GCA_027307005.1 Gemmatimonadota bacterium | reverse complement strand
GGCGCACTGACCGCGGTCCGGCCCACGCCTAACGCAATCTACCACGACTCGTCGGCGGTCGGCCCGTATATCGACGGCAGCGGCACGTCGTTCAACCGCAGGTACACGGTGAGCTGGCCGCGGTGGTGGACGATGTGATTGAGGTGCTGGCGCACGACGATGCGCCGCGGCATGGTGAAGAGCGCGTGGTCGCCGTGCACGAGCGACCAGGGCGCGTCGAGGTCGCGATCGGTGGTCGCCGCGAGCGCTTCGTGCGCATCGTGCACACCGCGGTCGAACTGCGCGATGAGCGCCTCGGTGTTCTCGAGGCTGTAGCCCGGGGCGGCGCCGAGATCGAGCTTCGTGTCGCGCAGCATCGGCACGAGCCACCCGGGCATCCGCGCCACCAGCTGCGCCAGATGGCCTAACGAAAACGATTTCTGGTGCGGCTTCCACGCGCCGCGATCGCTCGGCACCCGCTCCAGCAGTTTCCGGGTGGGCGGCATCTCCCCATCGAACTCGGCCAGGAATTCCTGTGCGATGCTCATGGCGTGCTCCACGTTCAGGAATGGTCGGCGAGGCGGTACTCGAATCGATACGAATGCTTCCCGCCGCTGATGTCGATTTGCATGGTTCCCGAAATGCCGGCCAGTCCGTCGGTGCCGGAATCCGGGACCACCGAGATGCGGAGGTCGGGCGCACCCCGCGTCATGCTCGCGATATGGCTCAGCGCGAACGATCCGTCGCGTCCGTCGAGGGTACCGGTCACACGCTCGATCGCGACGTATGCGGCCGAGCCGGACACGGCGGTGCCGGCGGAGAGCATCTCGCCGACTGAAGTAGCCTCGAGGTCGCCGCGATATCTCTTGTCGAGGGACATGCGGGCAATGCGCGAGCCCGGGGCCTGGTCGTAGGGCGTGAGGGGCTTGAGGGACACCTCAAACGGCCCGGCGGCGATGGTCGACATATGGATGAGTGGCTCCAGTTGAGACGAGGGGGCTGGCCCGACGCGCGAGCGCTTTGCGACGGATGGACCGCGTGGAAGAATGCCGGATTGGCCGGTCAATCGAAAGCGCCCTGACGCCGAGAGTGAAGTAACTGCGGGTCGCGCCGGGGTGAAACCGCATGGCCGCCGTTAGATAACTGCCACGTAACGTCCAATGTAGCGCGGGGATAACGGGAGCCGACCATCGTCAGCACGCAACCACACCTTCGGTCGGGTCTCCATGTCAGTATCATCCGCGCGTTGTGCGCGCCGGGCTTGTCGCACACTCGCGCTCGGCGCTCGGGTCATGTGCGTCACGGCGGCCGCCCTGTTGCTGGCGTGGGCGCTCGCACAGCCGGCGAGAGCACAGGCCCCGGCGCCAAGCGCGGACGACCCGGACCTCACGATGGCCGTCTCGCCAACGGAAACGCCGCCTAACGGGCCGATCACGATCTCCGGCCTTGCCTACCCGCAGGCGGGCCTCAATGTGCTGATCACGATTACAGCGCCGGGTGGCGTCAAGTCGTCGCTCACCGCCGTACCGGACAAGGATGCCCACTACTCGGTGGTCTTCTCCGGCACGCGAGCCACCGGCGCCTATACAGTGAGTGTCCAGGACGGCCCCAAAGGCGCCCAAGCCCACGGCGCCTTCACGGTCAAGACGTATCCGATCGACATCGACGATGAAGTCGCCGACAACAAGGCGCTGCTGGACGAATCGGCCGGACTCGTGGCGGCGGTCAAGAAGCAGGTGGACAACGTCCCCGATTCGCCCGCCAAGACCGATATGGAGACCAAGCTCGCGGCGCTCGGTGAGCAGATCAAAGAGCTGCCGGCGCAGGGACCGAAACTGACGAGGACACTGCAACCATTCCGCGACCTCGTCACCGCACATCCGGAAACCGAGTCGGCGTTGCAGGCCATGTTCGAGCACCTCGCCCAGTTGGACGCCGAAGCCAAAACGGCAAAAGAGAAGTACGCCCAGGAGGTCGCCGAGAGTCAGAGGGGCGTCGCGACCTGCGACGCGATCGATCACGCCACGCAAGCGCTCAAGGCCGTGCCCGAAATGATGGAGATCGCGAAGAAGCCGTTCGACTTCGCCGTCGGCTTCGCGACCAGTATGGTGGGATCGGAATTGCCGCCCGCCGCCGGTGCGGGCGTCGCAACCGCGGGCAAGCTTACGACCGCGTTGCCCAAGGCCGTTAGCAAACCAACCGAATCCCTTGCCGAGAATGAAATCGACATGGCCTCGGAGAGCGAGATCGCCGAGAAGCTCGTCGAGCACATTCCCGAACCGGTGCGTGAGTCACCCGGCTACAAATTCGCCGTCGCCGAGACCAAGAAGTTCCTGCCTTCCATCGTCGACGGCGCGAAGGGTCCGCTCGGCGTGTTCGACAAGGTGACGCAGTTGGCGGGCGACGTGCTCGCGTACGCCAACGAGCAGCTCTTCGCGCAGTACTGCGAGAAATTCGAGGGCGAGTTCACGGCCACGATGTTCGCGCACTTCTACAGCAAGCCCGCGCCCGGACACGATCCCGTGGAATGGTGGAATTTCTCCACCGCCATCAAGGGCAAGCTGACGCTTCGCTATCCCAAGGTGACGTCCGGTACCGCGGTGGCGCTGAGCGGCCAGTTCGAGGGCGGTGCGACGCACTTCACGTATTACGAGAACGTGTTTGCCACCGATCTGTACGGCAAGATGATCAAGGGCGGCTACCTCGGCAAAAAGGACGTGCCGCCCGCGGCGACCGACAACGGCGAAGGCGGAATGGTGAACGCGCTCACGTCGCCAACGTCGTTCTACGTCCCGGTCACGGGACAATACGCCGGCGGAAAGATCACGATCACGCTCGGCGCGGCGCGCACCGATTTCAACGCCACGTACACGAGGGCCCACACCTTCTACGTGGTGATCGCGCCGACCACGCTCATGCTGCCGGTGTTAGGCCACTTCACGCTGCCATACATGAACGCGCACTTCATCCTCGACCACCTGATCAGCGGTGACTACGCCGTTGGGCGAGCAGGAAAAACGATGGTCCTCGACATCAAAGAGGACAAACATCTTCCCGGACCGGGGAACCTCGGGGTCTACACGATGGAGCTCAAGGCGTGCAATCCAGGCTGCGAATAGCGTCGCGCACCCCGCGACTCATCACACAGTCCTAACGGAGGAGTTTCTCATGTCAGTCATGCGCCTGTGGCCGCTCGTCGGCCTGTCGGCTGTGGCGTCGGCGATCGGCGGCGCCGCCACCACGAAGGATCCATGTTCGCTGCTCTCGGCGGCCGAAGCCGCGCCGTACGTCGGCACGCTCGCGTCGCCGCCCTTCCGCGCGAACGACGGCACGGGGGAGCCGAACGTAACCGGAGAGGTGTGTGTGTATCGCGGCGCCGACAGCCGGGTGCTGACGGTCCAGGCCTCCTGGACCGGCGGCAGGACCATGGCCAACACCCAGACCACGGTCACGACGAGCGCATCGTCGCTCAGCCAGGCGACCGGGTTGACTGCCGGCAGCAAGGTCGCGCAGCAGGACAGTACCGGGCCCTGGGATCAGGCGACGTGGTATCCTAACGGAGCGCTGTTCGTGGTCAAGGGAGAGGCCAGCGTCATCATCGACGTGAGCGGCGCGAGCGGACAGAAGGGCGACGCGTACGCGATCGCGCGGACCGTCGTGCCGCGCATCGCCCATCCCCTCGCGTACGACGGCGCGAAAGCGGTCGCGCTGGCGCCAAAGCCCGTCAAGCATCCAGCGAACGCGTGCGACTTTGTTTCCCGCGCGGCGGTGGAAGGTGCGATCGGCCCGTTGTCCGGCACGCCCGTGCCCGACTCATCCGGCAACGGATGCAAGTATCGCGTCGCCTCCTCGCACGGCTCGCGGACCTACGCCGTGAGTTACTCGTGGCAGTACGGCGAGAAGAGTTACAACGCGCTCGCTCACGGGCCGGCGATGATGAGCGGTTTGTTCGGCACACCCGCCAGCACGCCGATGGACACGATGAAACCCACTGGCCCGACGGGCGCGATCATGTCGGGGATGATGAAGATGGTGACGGGCGCACCCAAGTCCCAAGCGTCGGGCGCCGTATCCACCGTGGGGTTCCAAACCGACACCACGCTCAAAGGTCCGTGGGACAGAGCCGCGTTGATTCACGGCACGCAGCTCATCGCCGTCCGACACGACGTATTCGTCGGCATGGACCTGACGTCCGCCGACTACCAGAAGGCGAAGGCGCTCATGGTAGCCATCTGCTCGCGCCTCTAAGGCAGCGTACACCACAGCATTCCGGGACATCGTGTCATGACCGAGCGCAAGCGCCGTGTGTTGTGGACGCTGGCCGTCATCATCGCGTTCATCATCGGCTTTCTGTTAGGCAGACGGTATTGTGAGCGGCACATGTCCGGCGGCTCCGGCGGCGGTGTGGTGTTGGGCAAGGGCGGAACCGCCGGGGGCGGCGGCGGCGGTCGCTTCGCCCCCGGCAACGGCGGCGGCACCACGAAGAGCAATGGCGGATATCTCAAAGCCCCCGTCGATACCGATAGCAGCGGGGGCGGGAACGCCGCGCCCGCCGGCGGCACCAGCGATGTCCAAGGTGGCAACGGCGGTGGAAACTCCGAGACTCCGTACGACTCGGGTGAGCTCAAGAAGAAGCCCAAGGCTGTCGATACACTGAGCGCCGGTTTCGTCGCCCACCTGTCGCAGGACCAGCTCACGGGTCGAGCGCCAAGCGGTCCTCCGCCGCCGCCCAGTCCCAACGTGACCACGAAAACCGCCGACGACTTCAGTCTCGATCAGACGTCGCTGCCGCGTTTCCCGATGGACGTCACGACTGCGTACAGCAGCGTCTCGACACGCTCCGATAAACCGGCGGACACCGGTACCGCGACGGTGTTTGCCACGAGCGATAGCTACGACTCGGTGACGTCATGGTATCAGCACCACATGCCGGCCAGCACACACCCGCTGAGTGTCGACGCCAAGAAGGTGTCGGCGATCGCCAGGCAACTCACGCCCAAGAACATCATGAAGATGTTCACGGACTCGGATGACTCCACGAAAGCGTTGGACACCGCGGCAGTCGACAGCACGGTCCCGGACCGCAAATTCACCGGCTGGACGATTCCTGATGACGGAGTACACGGGCAGCGGACGGTGATGGTGGTCGACGAGCCGGGGAAGCCGACCACGATCCTCATGACGCGGGGGAAGCGGCCATGAATCGTGGTCGCGACTCCCTCGCTGCCTAACGATACACGTCCGGATCCCGCGACATCCGAGCGCGACGTATATCGGCTCGAGCGCGCGCCTTAGCCGCCAGCTCCCGGGCTGCCGCCCGTGCCGCCGGCCCGTGCCCGCACGCGCTCGAAGTGGACCGATTGCCGTCCCATAGAAAGTCGAGTGGGCTGACCGAGTTCATTGAGATCGAACGTCACGTACTGCGTTCCGTAGTACTGGTAACGCCATGCGACCCGGAACGTGTTGTCATGCCAGTACTCGAGATCGCCGATGAAGTCGAGGTTGCCGAGCCGCAGCACGAGATGCCCGTCCTCCATGCTGACCCGCACGGCGCCGGCGAATGGATCGTCGTAGACGCCGGCGTAGTCGGGCAAGGGATGCGGCGCGCGGCCCGTGCTGTCGCGGGTTGCCGCCAACTTTGCCGCCGCGGCCTCGCCCGCCTTCTGTGCGCGCTGCGTCATGGCGAGCAACGTGTCGCTGAGGTTCCCCGGTGGGAGCCCGAGGTAGGCGTTCAGCACGTGCTGGATGATCCCGAACCGTGCGTCGCTCTGGTTCATGTTCGACAACACCACGACGCCTAACTGCGCGTCCGGCACGAGCGCAACGGCGGATGCCATCCCATCGATGTCACCGGCGTGCCATACGAGCGTGTGCCCTCCATAGGTCTGGATGAAGAGCCCGAGACCGTATGTGTAGAAGGCGCTCCCCGGAAGCCATGCGCGGATCTCGCGGCCGACGCCCGACGTCGCCTCGATCAGCATCTGGGGCGTCTCCATGTCCCGGACGGTCGCGGAGTCGAGCACGGTCTTCCCATCGTACCGGCCGTCGGCCAGGAGCATCAGCATCCAGTGGCTCATGTCGTCGGCGCTGGAGTTAATCCCGCCTACCGGCGACATGATGTCCATGTTGTGACCCCAGTACGGGCGGATCGCCACTATCTTTCCTTCGTAGAGCCCGTGCGGCACCGCGACGTCGTTCGCGGCCGCGACTTCCGCCGACGTGGTGACCGTGTGATCCATCCCGAGCGGCGCGAAGACATGCTCGGCGATATAACGGTCCCAGGTTTCGCCAGTGACCGCGGGAATGAATCGGCTGGCGGTGAGGTACAGAATGTTGTTGTAGCAGAATTCCGCGCGGAATCCGTACTCCGGCCGTTGGTAGCGCACGCGCGCGATCACGTCGCTGTCGTCCGACGTATACCACATACCAGGATCGCAATATCCGCTGCGATGCGTGAGCAGATCGCGCAACGTGATCGATTGCGTGACATAAGCGCTGCTCAGCTGGAACGGCTTGACGTAATCCACCACGCGCGCATCCCAGTCGAGCTTCCCGGCGGCGACCAGCGTGCCGAGGGCCGCGGCAGTGAAGGCCTTGGTGTTGGAGCCGATATCGAAGATGGTGCTGCCGTCCACCCGAGCGGGCTTGCCCACCTCGCGCACGCCGTACCCTTTGGCGAGCACCACCTTACCGTCCTTGACGATCGCCACTGCGAGTCCGGGCACCTGCCACTGCTCCATGACGTGCTGTACGTAGGCGTCGAAGCCCTTCATCTGCGCCGGAAGTTTACCCGTCGCTTGAGCCGCGGCTTGAGTTCCGAGCAGTACGGTTGCGGCGAGGGCAGTGAGCCATTTCTTCATCGCGAAATCCTGTTCAGGGTATCGACGGGCGAACTGGGGCGGGGTTTGCGGAAGGGTGAGGCCGTTCGACGAAATACACAACTGTGTACATTTTCACACATGCGCCCGCCGAGCGCAAGGAAAGCCAGGTCGCCGCTCGTGCGCCTAACTCGCCGCCGGCGGCGCCCGGACCCAAGGCGAGCAGTCTGAATCCGTCGAGTCGCAGCTGGCCGCTATTGACTATCGGTCAGGTTCGCATAGCGTAGGTGCGCCACTCCGCACAAGAAATCGCCGCCCCTCCAACCAGGCGTTTCGCGCCAGGGACACCGATGCTGCTGGCCCTTTTTGCCGCCGCCCTATGCTGCGGGAGTCCGGCGCACACGCGCGTCAGTGTGCCGCATTCACCGTCCGTCATCGAATCGAACGACAACCGCCGTCCCGCCGGCACGCTGCGCAACGGCGTGCTCACGGTGTCGCTCGAGGCGCGGATGGGAACATGGTACCCGGAAGGGCCTAACGGAAAGGCAATTTCCACGGCGGCATTCGCCGAAGTCGGACGTCCGCTGCAAGACCCCGGACCGCTCATCCGCGTCCCGGTGGGCACCGAAGTGCGCGCGACCGTGCGCAATGCGCTCGAGAGTCCGATGACGGTGTTCGGATTGGGCGCGGCGCGCGGCGGCCGCGACAGCATCGTCATCGCGCCGGGGGCATCGCGAGAGGTCCGATTCACCGCGACCACCGCGGGGACGTACTACTATTCCGGCAAGACCACCCCAGGTCCGATCGTGGCGCGGATCAACGATGGCACCCAGCTCAATGGCGTGATCGTCGTCGATGGCGCAGCCTCGGTGCCGGCCGATCGCATCTTCGTCATCTCGTGGTGGGTCATGCTCGACTCGCTGAGTCCGACCGGCCTCGGACTCGGAACGATGACCATCAACGGCTTGTCGTGGCCGCACACCGAGCGATTGGAGATGATGCAGGGCGACAGCGCGCGGTGGCGGTTCGTGAACGTCACCGCGTTGGAACATCCGATGCATCTGCACGGATTCTATTTTCGCGTCGATGCGAAGGGCGACGGAGAGCGCGACACGATATACACGGCCGCCCAACGGCGGTCAGCCGTCACCGAGATTCTGGCGCCCGGACAGACGATGATGCTGTCGTGGGCGGCGACGCGCCCCGGTGATTGGATCTTCCACTGCCATTTCGCCGGCCATCTCTCGACGCTCGTGTCGCTCGACGACCAGCATGGCATGATGGACTCGTCGGGCGCGATGCGGCACACCTCCGACCGCCCCCACCAGATGTACGGCCTGGTCCTCGGCATTCACGTTGCGCCTAACGGGCAGGCCCGGCGCGTCGCCGCGGACGAGCGACGCATCCGCCTGCTGGTGCGCGAGAAGCCGAACGTCTACGGCCAGGCGCCCGGCTACGCCTTTGTGTTAGGCGGATCGCCGGACGACTCGAGCGGCGCCATGCCCGTACCCGGCCCGACGCTCGTGCTCCAGCGCGGCCAGCCGGTCGCGATCACCGTCGTCAATCAGACAGTGGACCACGCCGCCGTGCACTGGCACGGCATCGAGCTCGAGGACAGCTATGCCGAGGGCGTGCCGGGATGGAGCGGCAGTGCCGACAATCTGATGCGCGCCATTCCTCCCGGTGATTCGCTGACCGTGCACTTCACGCCCCCGCGCGCAGGCACGTTCATGTATCACTCGCAC
>DAHUXU010000490.1 GCA_027307005.1 Gemmatimonadota bacterium | reverse complement strand
CGCCGGATCAGCGCGAAGAACAGCGGAATGAACAGAATGCCGATGGACGTCGCGAACAGCATGCCGGCGAACACCGCGGTGCCGATCGAGTGCCGGCTGATCGCGCCCGCGCCGCCGGCGACGACTAACGGAACGACGCCGAGGATGAAGGCGAACGACGTCATGAGAATCGGGCGCAACCGCTCGCGCCCGGCTTCGACCGCCGCGTCGCGCACCGACTTGCCCTGCGCGCGCTGCTCGCTCGCAAACTCGACGATCAGAATCGCATTCTTCGCCGCGAGGCCGACGACCGTGATGATGCCGATCTGGAAGTAGACGTCGGAGGGAATCCCGCGCAGCCACATGCCGAGATAGGCGCCCAGCACGCCGAACGGCACGCCGAACAGCACGGCGAACGGAATCGACCAGCTCTCATACTGCGCCGCGAGCACCAGGAACACCATGATGATGCCTAACGCCAGGACGAGACCGCCGCCGGTGGACGTGCTCTCCTGGTACGACTCGCCGCTCAGCGCCGCGCCGACGCCGAGCGCGGCGTACTTGCTCTGCACCAGCTGATCGACCGCCGCGAGCATCTCGCCCGAGCTCTTGCCGTTCCCCGGCGACGCCGTGACCAACGCGGAGGTGAACCCGTTGAACCGCGTCACGATGTTCGGCCCGCTGCGGAACCGCACGGTGGTCAGCGACGATATCGGAATCAGCTGCGGCCCGTTCCCGCGCACGAACAGACCGCCGATGTCCTGCGGCTCTTCGCGATACGGTTCCTGCGCCTGGATCTGCACGCGATAGGTCTTGCCGTACAGATTGAAATCGTTGACATACAGGGTGCCGAGCAACGATTGCAGCGTCTGAAACAGATCGGTGAGTGAGACGCCGAGCGATTTTGCCTTGGCGCGATCCACGTCGACATAGAGCTGCGGCACATTGACGCGGATGGATGCCCGCGCCTGCTGCACACTCGGGAGCTTGTTCGCGTCGCTCGCGAACTGGTTGGCGATCGCGGCGAACCGCTGCAGGTCGTTGATGCCGTGATCCTGCAGGTTGAGCTCGAGCCCGGAGGTGACGCCGATGCCGGGAATCTCCGGCAAGTTGAAGCCAAAAACGAGTGCGTCCGGATTTCGGAAGAAATGCGCGTTTGCCTGATTGAGGATCGCCGTGGCGCTCTGGCGTTCGTCCCACGGTTTCAAGTTGACGAACATCGTGGCCGAGCTGCTCTGGTTCGCTCCCTGAATCAGGCTCAATCCGACGAGCGACAGCACGTGGTTCACACCGGGCTGCTTGAGCAGATACGATTCGACGCTGCGCACCACGGCGTCAGTCCGTTGGAGCGATGCGTCGTCCGGAAGCTCGACGGAGATCGCGAAGTATCCTTTGTCCTCGGTCTGAAGGAACGCCGTCGGCACCACGCGCCTCATCACGACAATGAGGATCACGATGACGGCGAACGCAGCGACCCACGGGCGTGCATGGTCGAGAGCGTGCTCGACGCTGCGGACATAGCGGTTCGTCACGCCGGCGAATCGTCTGTTGAACCAGCCGAAGAACCCGGTATGATGCTCGGTCGACTCGTGGCGCAGGAGCACGGCGCACAGCGCCGGAGTGAGCGTGAGCGCCACGATGCCGGAGATGACGACCGAGACGACGATCGTGATCGCGAACTGTTTGTACATCTGGCCGGTGATGCCGCCGACGAAGGCCACCGGGATGAACACGGCGCACAGCACGAGGACGATCGCCACGAGTGCGCTGGCCACCTGCCGGATGGCGCGGTCGGCGGCGACCGCCGGGCGCACGTGTTCCGCAGCCATGATGCGGTCCACGTTCTCGATTACGACAATGGCATCGTCGACGACGATACCGATGGCGAGCACCAGGCCGAACAGCGTGAGGAGATTGATCGAGAAGCCGAGCACGCGCATGCCGAAGAAGGCGCCGATGATGGAGACGGGGACGGCGACTAACGGAATGAGCGTGGCGCGCCAGCTCTGGAGAAACACGAACACGACGAGCGTGACGAGAATCAGCGCTTCGACCAGCGTCTCGACGACTTCCTTGATCGACTGGGTGATGAACGGCGTCGTATCGAACGGCACCGACCAGTGGACGCCCCGGGGAAACGTCCGCGACAGCTGCTGCATCCGGGCGACGACGGCTTTGTCCACGTCGAGCGTGCTGGCGCCCGGCCGCAGGTACACCAGGATCAGCGCGCTCGGCGTGCCATCGAGGCGCCCGGAGAGGTCGTAGTCGCGCTGGCCCATGGTCACGCGGCCCAGGTCCCCTATGCGCACGAGCGAGCCATCGGGACGCGCACGGACAATGATGTTCTCGTACTGTTTCGGATCCGTTAGGCGACCGAGGGTCGTCACGGGGATGGTCAGTTGCGTGCCGGGCGGCGACGGCTCGCGCCCGATGCGGCCGGCCGGATTGGTCGTGTTCTGCTCGGAGACCGCGGCTGCCACGTCGGAGACCGTCAGGCCAAGTTGGGCGAGCCGGTCGGGCGCCAGGTCGATCAACATCGACAGGTCGGCTTGTCCGAACGTGGTAGCGTCGCCGACGCCGGGCAGCCGCTTGAGCTCGTCTTGCACGTAGATCTCGGCGTAGTTGCTGAGATAGCCGGCGTCGTAGCGCGGGTCATCCGACGTGAGCGCAACGCCCATGAGGATGTTGGTCTGCGCCTTCTTCACGGTGATGCCGTTGCGGACGACTTCCTGCGGCAGCTGCGACTCGGCCAGCTTGATCTGGTTCTGGACGTCGACGGCCGCGAGATCCTGATCGCGCGAAATGTCGAAATAGATCTGCAAGTTCATCGAGCCGTCGCTGGAGTTCGATGACTTGTAGTAGAGCAGTCCCGGAATGCCGGACAGTTGCTGCTCGATGGGCGCCGCCACCGCGTTCGCGACGTCCTGCGCCGTTGCGCCCGGGTAGACAGCCGTGACCTGGACCACCGGCGGCGTGATGGGTGGATACAGGTCGATCGGCAGCTGGTGCAGCGAGAACACGCCTAACAGCACGATGGCGATCGAAATCACCGCCGCGAAGATCGGCCGGCGGACAAAGAAGTATTTGACTTCGGGATCGTTAGTCATGTGTGCCGATCCGCAGCGCGGTGCCGGGGGGCGCGGCCAGGACGGTGTCGCCGCGTGCCGCGCGCCCCGTGTCCGGCGGCGGCACGTACGCGACGGGACGCACGGGAACTCCCGGCATGATTTTCTGAATGCCGTCCACCACCACGCGATCGCCGGCGGTCAGGCCGCTGCTGATCAGCCACTGGCCGCCGACGAACGTGTCGCCTTTCACGTCGCGCGTGCTCACCTTGTTGGCCGAGTCGACGACGTAGACGAACGACCCGCCGATGCTCTGCTGCACGGCGCGCTGCGGGACGAGGATGGCGCCGACGCGCTTCATGCCCAGTAGCGTCACGCGCACGAACTGTCCGGGGAGCAGCGTGTGCTGCGGGTTCTTGAACGACGCGCGGAGCGCGAGCGTTCCGGTGTTCTGCTGGACGGCCAGATCGGCGAAGTCGAGCGTGCCTTCGATCGGGTAGACGCTGCCGTCGGCGAGCGTCGCGCGCACCTGCATCGGCCCGGGTGCAGCGATGAGCGACTTGTCGGAAAGCCCTCGACGCCAGGCCAGCACGTCCTGATCCGATGGGCTGAAGTTCACGTAGATCGGATCCACCTGCTCGACCGTCGTGAGCAGGTCCGTTGGGCCACTGACTAACGCGCCGAGCACGAGGTTCGCCCGCCCGGCACGTCCGGAGATTTCGGCTCGGACGAACGTGTTGTCGTAGTCGCGCTGCGCCCGCACCACCGCGCCCTTTGCGTTGTTCACCGCCGCGCGCGCCTGCTCTTCTTCCGTGCGCGCGTCGTCCACATCCTTCTGCGCGACCGCGTGCTCGCCCAACAACGGCACCAGGCGGTTGAGATTCCGCTCGGCGTTGGCGAAGCGGGCGTCGGCGTCGGCTTGTTGCGCCTGCGCGCTGCGCAGGGCGGCTTCATACGGCGTCGGGTCGATGCGGAACAACACGTCGCCTTTGCGCACATCGGTGCCTTCCACGTACGGGCGCGCGATGATCACGCCCGACACCTGCGCGCGCACTTCGACGCGCTTCGAGGCCTCGGCTTGCCCAACGTACTCGAAATCCGCAGGAATGGTTTTCCGCTCGACGGTGAGCACCGACACCTCCGGCGGCGGCGGTGCCGGCGGCGGCGCATGATGACACGCCGCCATGACGAGCGCGGCGGGAAGCAGACAGCCAAACCGAAAGCGACGCCCCGCCAACCGATGGCGGATGCGGAAGCGGTATGCACTCACATCGAGTTCCGGTTGTGGTTTACATCGGCGCAAACGAGCGCGACGTATCCGCACATCGACTGCGCGCAACTTCCCTTGAACGTAATGAGGAGCGCGGACGCATGGTTCCAGTCGCCGCGTGAGACGGCGCCCGCGTCGGCAAGTCAGGGACTCAACGGGAGAGGCATGAAGGTGATGATGAACAGCACGACTGCAATCCAGCCGACGACGAGTCGCCGTTGGTCGAGCGGCCGCTCGGGTGCGATCACGGGCGGATGCGCCAGTCGTCCGCGTCCGATTGCCAAACCGAGCACGGCCCAGAACCACCACCCCTTCCAGACGAAGCCGAGTGGAATGAGGGCCAGCCACATCGCGCGCGCGACGAAGAGCTGCGCGCGCGGATGCAGTGCGAATGCGATGTGTCCGCCGTCCAGTTGGGCCAACGGAAGGAGGTTGAGCGACGTAACGAGAATGCCGACCCACCCGGCGACGGCGAGCGGGCTCAGCTCCACCAATCCGTGGAGTCCGAGGACGGCGCGGCATGCGGCCAGGAGCAACGAGTCACCGATCAGAATCGGATCGCCGTTGAATCGCGCGAACTGGTGCGCGAATGCCAGCGGCGTTGCGACGCCCGGCAGCATGGTGCTGCCGTGGAGACCGATCAGCAGCACTGGAATCGCGACCACGATGCCGGCTAACGGACCCGCGACGCCGATGTCGAACAGTGTGCGCCGATCGAACATGGGTGAGCGGAGTCTGATGAATGCGCCGAGTGTTCCGATCAGATCGAGAGCAGCGGGGAACGGGATGAAATACGGCGGGCTCGCATCGACACGATATCGCCGCGCGGTCACATAGTGGCCCGATTCGTGCGCGAGCAGGATGGCCAGCAGCGGCAGGGAAAACGGGAAACCGGCCTGCGGGTGGAGAAAAGTGTGGAGGCGCCACGGATCGACCGTACCGGCGAACATGGCGCCGCCGACCGAGGTGGTTATGATCGCCGCGAGAAAAAGCGCCGCATGCAGCCACCACCGCTCGCGTACCGGCGCGCGTTCGTGCACGAGGACCAGCCAGTCACCGTCGAGCGCACGTTGCCAGTAGTAGTATCCGTCCCAGTCCGAGAGGTAGGACGAGAGCAGTGGTGATGGTCCGCCGTGCTCCGGATTGACAAGCCCTTCGATGATCTCGCGGCTCCCCAACTCGAGTACACGCCAGTACGCAAAGCACTCTGCAATAGGGAAATTCGGCACTCTTGACCGCCTGTTTTGGCGACGTTACCTTGGCAACGCCTACTGCACGCCTCCTCGCCTTACCACTCCGCGCACATCGTCGTGACGACCGAGTCCATTCCCGCCTGCATCGGGAGGGCTTCTCGAATTGTCCCTGCGGTTGCGTCGCGCATCTGCACCGAGTGAGCGCACCCCACCCTCGGAGTCGACGTACGTGGATATCGCCGAGTTGAAGCAGAAGTCCGTGGCCGAGCTGCACACGATGGCCGAGGGCTTGAATATCTCCAACTTCTCGGGACTGCGAAAGCAGGACCTGATTTTCCGCATCGAGCAGAATCTGCTCGACTCGGACATCGTCCTGCGCGGCGAAGGTGTGCTCGAAATCCTGCCCGAAGGATACGGCTTCCTTCGCAGCCAGGATTGGAACTACCTGTACGGTCCCGACGACATCTACGTCTCTCCATCGCAGATCAAGCGATTCGATCTGCGCACCGGGGACACGGTGCTCGGCCAGGTGCGTCCGCCGAAGGAAGGCGAACGATATCTCGCGCTGTTGAAGGTCGAGACCATCAACAACGAAGATCCCGAAAAAGCCAAGCATCGCATCGCGTTCGACAATTTGCGTCCGCGATATCCCGACCAGCGCTTGCGCCTCGAGACGACGAGCGGCGACCTGAGCATGCGCGTGGTGGACATCATCGCGCCGATCGGCAAGGGACAACGCGGATTGATCGTCGCGCCGCCGCGCGCGGGCAAGACCATCTTGATGCAGAAGATGGCTAACGCAGTGATCGAGAATCACCCCGAGGTCACGCTCATCGTGCTGCTCATCGATGAGCGTCCCGAAGAAGTGACGGACATGCAGGAGCAGGTCGAGGCGGAGGTGATCAGCTCGACGTTCGACGAGCCGGCGGATCGCCACGTGCAAGTCGCCGACATGGTGATCGAAAAAGCGAAGCGGTTAGTCGAACACGGCAAGGATGTCGTGATCCTGCTCGACTCGATCACGCGGCTCGCGCGTGCGCACAACGTGGTCGTGCCGCACTCGGGCAAGATTCTCTCCGGCGGCGTCGATGCGCACGCGTTGCACAAGCCAAAGCGGTTTTTCGGCGCCGCGCGCAACATCGACGAGGGCGGCTCGCTCACGATCATCGCGACCGCGCTCATCGAGACGGGGTCGCGCATGGACGAAGTGATTTTCGAGGAATTCAAGGGCACGGGCAACATGGAGCTCGTGCTCGATCGCAAGATCGCAGATCGCCGTGTCTTCCCGGCGATCGACATTCAGCGCTCGGGCACGCGGAAAGAAGAATTGCTGCTCACGCAGGAAGAGCTCAATCGCGTGTACCTGTTGCGCAACTTTCTCGGCGACATGCCGTCTACGGAAGCGATCGAGTTTCTGCTCCAGCGCATGCAGCGCACGAAGACCAACAAAGAGTTTTTCGCCACGATGGCGCAGGGATGAGCGGAACGCGGGACGAGGAAGGCGGGACGCACGGACCGTCCGCGCTTCCACCCGCTTCCCCTTTCTCTCGCGGTCGCGACACCGGCCGCGCGTCTCTTCCCGGACGTGTTCTCGCGATAGATTACGGCGATCGCCGCGTTGGCCTTGCGATCTCCGATCCCACACGCACGATTGCGTCGCCGGCCGGCTTCATCGCGCGTCGCGCGGGAAAGCGGGCGCCCATCGCGCAGATCGTGCAACGCGGCACGGAACTGGAAGCTGTAGCGGTGGTCTTCGGTCTTCCCCTCGACGACAATGGCGACGAAACGCCGCGCAGCCAGGAGGTTCGGCGCGTGGCCGTCGAGCTCGAGCGGCGTACCGGTTGGCCGGTTTCATTCGTCGATGAGCGGTACTCCACCGCGGCGGCGCTCCGCGCCATCCGCGAGATGCAGGGCTCGACGCGTGGCCGGAAGGGGGATGTTGATGCGCTTGCCGCCACAATCCTGCTTCAACATGCGTTGCACATGGAGGGCTAACGCGCGCCGCCTCGGCGCGTCGGTGCTCTTCGTTGGGCTTGCGTCGTGCGGCGGTTCGCCGCACGGACCCATCGTGCGCGTGACGATTCCGCCGGGCGCGACGTTTCGCGTCGCCGCGGACTCGCTGCATCATGCCGGCCTCGTCGGATCGCCGCGGCTCTTCAGGCTCTACGCGCAAGTGACCGGCCGTGACCGCGACATCAAGGCGGGCACGTATGGATTGCAACGGGACATGGGGTGGAGCGCGCTGGTGCAGGCGTTGCACGAAGGGCAAGGATTGGAGCGCCGGCTCACGATCCCCGAAGGGTGGTCGCTGCGCGAGATCGTGCCTGCGTTAGTCACCGCCCTCGGCGCGCCCGCGGACTCGGTCGAAGCCGCCGTGCGGGACACCTCGCTGTTGCGCGAGTTGGACGTTCCGGCGCCGACGCTCGAGGGCTATCTCTTTCCCGACACGTACGTGTTTGCCTACGGCACCTCGCCGCGCGACGCCGTGCGTGAAATGGTGCACCGCTTCGAGCAGGTGTGGGATCCGCGGTGGGACGACCGACTGCAGCAACTGGCGATGAGCCGCAACGACATCGTCACGCTCGCATCGATCGTCGAGAAGGAAGCGCGGCTGCCCGAGGAGCGGCCGGTGATCGCGGCCGTGTATCACAACCGGCTCAAGGATCAGATGCCGCTCCAGGCCGACCCGACCGTGCAATATGCGTTAGGCGAACACCACGATCGCGTCACCTACCGCGACCTCGAGGTCGACTCGCCCTACAACACCTATCGCCATGCCGGGCTGCCGCCGGGACCGATCGCGTCGCCGGGCCGCGCGAGCATCGAAGCCGCGCTCTTTCCGGCGTCGGTGCCCTACCTCTATTTCGTGGCCGACACCGATGGGCACCACGAGTTCCGCACGACATTCAAGGAGCACAAAGCGGCGAAGGCCGAGATTCGCCGCGAGCACGACAGCGGCAGGTAGCGGTCCCCGCTGCGCCGCGTTCCGTTAGTCGCGGAGATGCGCGGCGCCGCGCAGATACACCGGACGCAGCTCGCTTCGCGGCCGCGCGGATTCCAGATGGATCAGCACCCGGATGCAATGCGCCAGGCCCCCCTGCACCGGAATCTCGGTGGCGCACAGAAGCGGCACGTCCACCCAGCCCAGATCACGCGCCGCGCGCGCCGGAAAGTCGCTCGTGATGTCCTGCGAGACGGTGAAGACCACGCTGATGATGTCGGCGACCGCTATGTTATTGATGGCGACCATGTGCTCGAGCAGCTCGCGCGTGGCATCGCGAACGTGGGCGGGCTCGTCGCGATCGATGGTCGTGGCGCCGCGCAGAGCGCCGAAGTGCCGCTCATCCTGCAAGGACATCCATGCTCGCTCCTGAAAAGCTGACCCTGGTCGCAATCACCGACGGCGTGCGGGGCGATGCGGCCGGTCTCATCGCTCGCGCGCAGGCCGCGGCGCGCGGCGGCGCGACCATGATTCAATTGCGACTCAAAGATGCCGATGCCCGGACGATGGTGGAAGTGGCGCGCGCGCTCGTCGCGTCGCTTCCTCCGGGCGTTCCGCTCATCGTGAATGATCGAGCCGACGTCGCGATCGCGGCCGGCGCGGCCGGAGTGCACGTGGGACCGGAAGACATTCCGCCGGCGGCGCTGCGTCGCGTCGTGCCGCGCGCAGTCATCATCGGCGCGAGCGTCGGTACGGATGCGGAGGCAGCGCTTGCGGCCGACGCCGACTACGTAGGCATCGGGCCCATCTATGCGACAGATTCGAAGCCCCACGCCGGCGCGTCGATCGGCACATCCCGCCTCACGGATCTCATTGCGCTCACGAAGAAGCCTGCGGTGGCGATCGGTGGAATCGACGCGACCAACGCTGCTCACGCCATTGCCGCAGGTGCGGCCGGCGTCGCAGTGATTCGCGCGATTTTCGGCGCGAGTGATCCGGAGCAGGCCGCGCGATCGCTCCGCGCGGCGATCGGCCGCTGACGGAGCGCGTGCTCTGTCCGTTTCTTCAGGAGCGTAAATGTCATAAACTCATGCTACCCGAAACTCGGGCGCAATTCACGAGCACACAACAACACCGGTTTCCGATAGCAGCCCGCCACCGATCTCGTCCGCCGATCGTCATCCCGGTG